>NZ_JBNLYC010000001.1:0-120948 GCF_050172015.1 Bacillus sp. GMa5/1
GCATTTTCATGTTTGAAGATAAATCTAAAATAAATTACCCATATGAATTTACTGAAACTACAACAGTTCCTCTAAAGAACCCCATTGACAAAAAATTCAAGAACGGCACAGGTACACATAACTTCCCAATTAAGAAGCACTATAAAGAGCAAGTTCTATACACTGAAAAAATTAATAATAATAAAAATAAGTAATTGTATAGATCCTTATGACAATTGGCTAAATAAGAAGCAACATTTGGCCATGCATAGTTATTTAGTTAGTAATGATACAATTCATGCACCTTTTAAAAAGTGCTGTATACAGCGCTTTTTTATACATAGATAAATTTAAGTTAACGCAACCAAGAAATACAATACAAAATTACTCCACCATATTCTCGTTTACAATTAAATCTACATATGAAAAGGGAGCAACAGTAAATGTTACTCCCTTTTGAAATGTAATCTATTCACTCTACATAACCCTCTTAAACATCTTCTCCAACTCATAAGTAGAATGATGCACAAGAATTGGTCTTCCGTGCGGGCATGTGTACGGGTTTGTTGTTGTACGTAGTTCTTCCAGTAAAGCAAATATTTGATCGTTCGTTAAATATTGATTCGCTTTAATGGATGCTTTACAGCTCATCATGATGGCTGCTTCTTCACGTAACTTTTTAATATCAACTTTTTTTAGTTTAACAACTTGCTCCATCATTTCATCGATGATTTCTGTTTCTTGTCCTTTCGGGAACCATGTTGGATGCGAGCGGACGATAAAGGATTGATGGCCGAATTGTTCTAAAAATAGCCCGACTTTTTTTAGTTCTTCTAACTGCTCTTCGACACGTAAAAATTCAGTAAGAGATAGATCAATACGGTACGGTACAAGTAACTCTTGTACTTCTTGCGCTACTCTTCCTACTTTATCACGGAAGTATTCATAATTAATACGTTCCTGCGCGGCATGCTGGTCAATCATATATAATCCTTTATCATTTTGAGCGAAAATATATGTTCCATGCATTTGTCCAATTGGATAAAGCGGTGGTAAGTCATTCCCGTTCATCTCAATCTCTTTTATTTCCCGAACTTCTTCTTCTAATTCCTCTAGTTCAAAGTCCTCTTCATTACTGTCCCACGATTTCTCTTCTTGAATTGGCTCTTCGATTATCGGTTTAGTGGATGGTTGCCAACTTTGTTCTTCTCTCACGAGCGACTGTGGTGGTTGCCATTCTTGCTTCGGTGGTTGCCAAAGCTGCGCAGGCTGTTTCACAGCCCGCGGTTCTTCTTGTTTTGCATCCATGCCAGTCGGTAAAACGATGTCCGGCATAGATGGTTCTTTTGGCTTCGCATGCTCAAACTGGAACTGTTCTTGCACACTTTCGTCTTTTTCTTTTTTCTTCGTTGTTACACCTGCATCTGGAATAAGCTGTATTTTTTTAAATGCAGCTTGCAATGTTTCTTCGATCAGCTTTAGCAATTCTTGTTCTTTACTAAAACGAACTTCTAATTTCGCTGGATGTACGTTAACGTCAACTAGCATTGGATCCATTTCAATCGATAAGAAACCAATTGGATACCGGCCAACTGGCAGTAATGTATGGTATCCTTGCTGAATTGCTTTCATTAATACAAAGTTTCGAACGTAACGACCATTTACAATCGTTGACATATAATTACGAGATGCTCTCGTTACTTCTGGTAATGTTACATAACCTTTAATTGTAAAGTCTAAAGATTCAGCTTCAATTGGAACAAGCTTCTTCGCAACTTGAATACTGTAAATCGATGCAAGTACTTGTCTTACATCACCGTTACCTGACGTATGAAGCAATTTCTTTTCATTATGAAATAGTTTTAACGATACTTCTGGATGTGACATTGCAATACGATACACGATATCTGTAATATTTCCGAGCTCTGTATGAATGGTTTTCATATATTTAAGACGTGCTGGTGTATTAAAGAATAAGTTTTGTACTGTAATATCTGTTCCTTTTCGGCTCGCAGTCTTCTCTTGCTTTATAATGTCTCCACCTTTAATAATAAGGTGTGTACCAGGCGCATCACCTGTGCTAGTAATTAATTCTAATTCACTAACTGAGGCAATACTTGGCAATGCCTCACCGCGGAAACCGAGTGTTCTTATGCGGAACAGATCGTTTTCATCTTTAATTTTACTCGTTGCATGGCGTTCAAAAGCGACGATACAGTCTTCTTCTGCAATACCATCACCATTATCAATGATACGAATTTTCGATAACCCAGCTTCTTCTAAGTGGATTTCAATAGATGTACTATTCGCATCGATAGAATTTTCCACAAGTTCTTTTACGACTGAAGCAGGGCGCTCTACTACTTCCCCTGCCGCAATTAAGTTAGAGAGTTGGTCATCGAGTTTGCGAATTTTCCCCATCTACTTACTCATCCTTTCTTTAACTTTTTCTGTAAGCGATACAATTCGTTCATCGCTTCTAAAGGTGTCATATCAAGTAAATCGATTTTTTTAATTTGCGCCAGTACTGCTGTTTCTTTTTGATCTAGCAGAGGCTTTTCTTGTTTCTTCGAAGACTGTTCTCCTCCAAAGAAAGATAGTTGCGATTCTTCTTCAGTCTCTACTTTCGTTTCCTGTATTTCTGCTATTTCTTCTTTTACAACTACAGGTTCTGGAGTAGCTTCTTGTACTTTCACTTCTACTCGCTTTGGAATAATAATTTCTTCCTGTCCTTCTAGCTGTGCTAACACTTCTTTCGCACGAGCGATTAGGCTATCTGGAAGCTCCGCAAGTTGCGCAACGTGAATTCCGTAACTTTTATCAGCTGCTCCATCTTGAATTTTATGAAGGAATACTACTTTTCCATTCTCTTCAATTGCTGAAACGTGTACATTTTTCAGTTGATTTAAACTCTCTTCTAACACCGTCAATTCGTGATAATGCGTAGAGAATAACGTTTTTGCACCAATTTGGTCATGAATATGTTCAATAATCGCTTGTGCAAGTGCCATACCATCATACGTAGATGTACCGCGTCCAATTTCATCGAATAAAATTAAACTTCTTTCTGATGCGTTTGCAATTGCATTTTTCGCTTCTAACATTTCGACCATAAATGTACTTTGACCTGAAATTAAATCATCCGCTGCACCAATTCTCGTAAAGATTTGGTCAAATACAGGTAATACTGCTTCTGTTGCTGGTACGAAACAACCGATTTGCGACATAACCGTTACAAGTGCTAATTGTCTCATATACGTACTTTTACCAGACATGTTCGGCCCTGTAATTAAAAAGACATCCATATTCTCTGGCATAATACAATCATTCGGTACATACAATTTCCCGTTCAATACTTTTTCAACAACAGGATGACGACCATCTTTAATAAAGATTTCGCGCTTCGTTGTCAGTACAGGTTTTACAAACTGTTCTTCTTCACTAACTGTTGCAAAACTTTGCAGTACGTCTAATTCACTAATTACTTTCGCTAAATGTTGTAATTTCGGAATAAATACTTTTACTTCTTCACGAAGTGCTGTAAATAAATCGTATTCTAGCTGTACAATTTTTTCTTCAGCTTCTAAGATTAACGTTTCTTTTTCTTTCAGTTCATCTGTAATGAAACGTTCAGCATTAGCAAGCGTCTGTTTACGCTCATAGCGACCTTCTGGAAGTGCTGCAAGATTCGCTTTCGTTACTTCAATGTAGTAACCGAAAATACGGTTGTATCCGATTTTTAATGATTTAATTCCGGTAATATCACGTTCTCTTTTTTCAAGCTCAGCAATCCACGTTTTCCCGTTTTTACTAACGTAACGATATTGATCAAGCTTGTCATTATAACCATCTTTAATAATATCTCCATCTTTAATCGAAAGCGGTGGGTTTTCTTGAATACTTCTTCCTAGTAATTCTGTTAAGCTTTCACATGGATCTGCACCTTGAATTAATCTCGATGCATAAGCGTTATCTAACAAACTAATTGCTTCTAAAATAGCTGGTACTTGAAGCAATGAACGTCTTAATTGTAATAAGTCTCTTGCATTTACGTTACCAAATGCAACTTTTCCTGCTAAGCGTTCTAAATCATATACTTCTTTTAACTTTTCCTTTAAATCTTCACGTAAGAAGTAATCATTTACAAACGTTTCAACCATTTCTAAACGCTCTTCAATTCTTTCTTTCTGTATAAGTGGACGTTCCATCCACTGTTTTAACATACGACCACCCATAGCTGTTTTCGTCTTGTCCAATAACCATAATAGTGATCCTGTTTTTTCTTTCGTTCGAAGTGTTTCTGTCAGTTCTAAATTTCGCTTTGAATGTACATCAATTTTCATAAATTGATTCGTATAATAAATTTCTACTGGTTGCAAATGATCTAAAGAACGTTTTTGCGTTCTTATTACATAGTTAAATAAACGTCCAACTGCTTTAATTAATTTTGCTTGTGAAACATTTTTCACAAGATGTTCTAATCCTTCCGGAATTGCCGTTGCATCTTCATACGAAATCGTCATTTTCAATGTTTCAGTTAACTTGTTTAGTTCATCTTTAGAAAATGAAGAATCAACAACAATTTCTTTCGAACCAGTTGCATACACTTCTAATAAAATATCTTCTACTGAACCAGTCAATAACGTTACTGTATTTTGTCCAGTCGTTAAGTCGTTACAAGCTAATGCATATGATCCATCTTCAAAATGTGTTAATGCGGCTAAGAAGTTATTTTCTTTCTCATCAATTGTACGCCCTTCCATCATCGTTCCTGGCGTAATTAATTGTACTACTTCACGACGTACTACACCTTTAGCTGTTTTCGGATCTTCTACTTGCTCACAAACAGCTACTTTATATCCTTTTTCAACAAGTTGTTCAATATAGTTTTTAGCCGCATGATACGGTACACCGCACATTGGTATACGTTCACTACTACCGCCATCTCGGCTCGTTAATGTAATTTCAAGTTCATGAGCTGCTTTTACAGCATCCTCAAAGAACATTTCATAAAAATCGCCTAAGCGAAAAAATAAAAAGGCATCTTGATAATCTGCCTTAACCTTTAAATATTGCTGTATCATAGGCGTATATTGAGTCATACTTTTCCTCCATAATTCTTACATGATAATCTATTTTCATATATGTCGCATTTCACGGACACTCTTATCTCCTATTTCAGGAGTCTTTCTTCATTATAACATATTTCATAAAGAATCATGTTCATTCAGCCCCACTTATGTAAAGTAAAAAGCTAGGAAGAACTTCTCCCTAGCTTTCTATTACTCTTCTTCTGCATCAACTATAAAGTTCGGATCTAATTCTTCAAATTCATCATCAGCAATTTGGAAATCATCATCTGATTCTACGCAGCCTTCAGGATTTACACTTACACAAATTTTCGTTTCTCCAACTACTTCTGTTACAAATTCACGTTCTACAGTTACAACAATTTTATTACCATTTGGTGATACAAGTGCTTCTAAACAATTTGGCGGCTGAATAACACGAGCAATAATTTCTAAATCGTCACCAGAAAAGTTTTTATCACGATAACCAATACTTACTTCGTCCGTGTAGTTCACACGTTCTGTTACAACTTCAGTCTTTGTATTTCCATCAAATGAATACCAAGTGTTCACATCATAGAAACCTTCAATTTCCACATGTTTTCCATTCTTTCTTGCTTCGTACGAGTGGTTAATTACCCAGCACCCTAAAATACTTGTTGGCTCATTATTCGATTCACATGTATGCGTTGACTTTGTATACTTACGTCCTTTTCCAACCACTGCTTTTGTAATAATCTCTCTAAATTCGGACATTCGTAACCCTCCTCAATCACTATTCACTTAATCATATGCGTGACAATAGCGGAATGTGTCATTCTTTTTTTGAGAAGAACTTACGTTTAATCCACAAAAAAAAGAGATGTCAATATGACATCTCTTTAACAACCACAATTTCCTTTTTTACTTTCTACCGCTGCGCCAGTTTCACCCTTTAGTACATCGCCACCAGTTGAAATTAATATTTCATCTGTTACGTTGTTAGAAATTGTACTAGCAACTAACTGTAATAAGTCATTTACGTATGTTTGTGAAGATTTAAATTGTTGTACGACTGGAATACTGTCTAACTTATCTTGCAATGCATCAATTTCAGCTTCTACCTTTTTTAAAGCTTCCCATTTCCCGTAATGTTGCAAGTTTACTGCTTGTTTTTGCAGTGCTTTAATTTCATCGATTGCGCGCTTTACATTTTCATTTTTATGAATTTGCGCCTCTGCTTTCTTAAAAAAATCAACTTCTTCTGTTTCAGAAATCATTTTTGCTAATTCTTTCGCTTGTTCAACAATGTCATCTTTCGAATATACTTTCATCTATTATTTCACCTCAATCGGCTCTTCAACTAATTCCCCGTTAAGAGACCAAGTTTTTGCTTCCGTTATTTTCACTTTCACAAGCTGACCAATTAAAGATTTTGAAGCGACGAAGTTTACAAGTTTATTCGTACGAGTATAACCTGCAAGTACTTCCGGATTATTTTTACTTTCCCCATCAACTAACACTTCTACAATTTGACCTTTGTAACGACTATTCTTTTCAATTGCCAACGTATTTACTAGTGTATTTAAGCGCTGAAGACGTTCTTTCTTTACTTCCATCGGTACATTATCTTTCATTTTTGCAGCTGGTGTACCTTCGCGAGGAGAATAAATGAATGTAAAGGCAGTATCAAACCCTACTTCACGATATAACGACATCGTTTCTTCAAATTGCTCATCTGTTTCATTTGGAAAACCAACGATAATATCTGTTGTTAATACTACATCTGGAATTGCTTCTTTAATTTTTCTTACAAGTTCTAAATAATGCTCACGCGAATATTTACGTGCCATAATTTTCAGCATATCTGTACTTCCAGATTGAACTGGTAAATGGATATGTTCTACTAGGTTGCCACCTTTTCCAAGCACTTCAATTAAGTGATCATCGAAATCACGTGGATGGCTCGTTGTAAAACGAATACGGGCAATATCAACTTTACGAAGTTCGTCCATTAAATCGCCAAGACCGTATTCTATATCTTCAAAGTCTTTACCATATGCATTTACGTTTTGTCCAAGTAACGTAATTTCTTTATAACCATTTGCAGCTAAATGACGAATCTCTTGGATAATATCTTCTGGACGTCTACTTCGCTCTTTTCCGCGTGTATACGGTACAATACAATACGTACAGAATTTATCACAGCCATACATAATATTTACCCAAGCTTTAATATCACCACGACGTACTTTCGGAAGGTTTTCAATTACGTCACCTTCTTTTGACCATACTTCAACTACCGTCTCTTTCGAGAACATCGCATCTTTTAGAATGTACGGTAGTCTATGAATATTATGCGTTCCAAATACCATATCTACATGCTGATTTTTTTGCATAATTTTATTTACAACAGATTCCTCTTGAGACATACAACCACATACACCAATTAAAAGGTCTGGATTTCTTCGTTTGAGTGACTTTAAATGGCCTAGCTCACCAAACACCTTATTTTCAGCATTTTCACGAATTGCACAAGTGTTTAATAAAACTACATCTGCATCCTCAGTTGAAAAAGTTGGTTCATATCCAAGTGCTGTGAAAATACCTGCCATTACTTCCGTATCATGCTCATTCATTTGACAACCATATGTACGAATATAGAACTTTCTTCCTGTACCAAAATTGCGAAACTCTTCAGGTAAGCCAAAATCCCGTTCAATTTTAACTTCTTCTTTCCCACGCTTTTTCGCATCCTTTAAGGAAGGTGGTTGATATACACTTTCAAAGTATTTACTATAATCTTTCTCTTCTTTTTTCATAGAGGAATTTGCTTGTTGACTTGCTAATCGTTGTTGCTCGTTCATCGGTAATCTCCTTTCACCCTTAACTATACACACTCTATAGTCCATTTTAATGCGCTTAGACTCACCTCAAAAATGGTTAGATAGCTGGAGAGATAACTTGTCCTTTGAAACTTGAGTAATCAATCTAATCATTCATAAGAATGAAGTCTTCCCCACGCAAATAGACATTCCCTTTTTATCATTTCTTGTTGTCCTACCCAAAAGCATATTGCTTTATCCCTATAAACATTACCATAGTATGACGTGTTTCGCCAATCTTAACAATACAAAGGCCTTTTATTACCTTACATTTCATAAGCAATGAACTTGCCATTTTCATACAACGATTTATATATTATTTTATCATTCTGAATTTTCTAAGTAAATAAGGCTACCCTATATTTTGTACATAAAAAAAGGTTGCCAAATCGGCAACCTTTTTTTCTTACATTACATAAATTCAGCAACAAGCTCATCAAACATTTTCTGATCCATATTTAAATCAGATTTCACTAAAGGCTCTTCACTATAGCCTTTAACAAGTTCTTGATATGATGGTTGCTTAGTATTTTGATAAATTAACCCTGTTACTAAACCGTTATTTTCCATTAAAGTTTGCATAGCCATCATGCGATTAGATGGATCATATCCCTCTACTGTGCTTAGTTTCGTTAAGTTCTCTTTAAACCAATCGTAAGTATTTACTTTATTGTAAGTAACACATGGGCTAAATACGTTAATTAATGAAAATCCTTTATGGTTAATACCAGCTTCAATAATTTGTGTTAATTCTTTTAAATCACTCGAAAAGCTTTGCGCCACAAATGTCGCACCAGCTGTTAAGGCCATTTCCATTACATTTAGTGATGGTTCAATTGAACCTTGTGGTGTGCTTTTCGTTTTAAATCCAGCTTCACTACGTGGTGAAGTTTGCCCTTTTGTTAATCCATAAATTTGGTTATCCATTACGATGTACGTAATGTCGATATTACGACGAATAGAATGGATTGTATGTCCCATACCAATCGCAAATCCATCACCGTCACCACCTGAAGCGATAACTGTTAAATCACGATTTGCCATTTTCACACCTTGTGCAATCGGAAGGGCACGACCATGAATACTATGCACACCATATGAATTAATATAACCTGAAATACGGCCTGAACAGCCGATACCAGAAATAACAGCAAGTTCATCTGGATTTAGGCCAACGTTAGCTGCCGCACGTTGAATTGCAGCTTGCACTGAGAAGTCTCCGCAACCTGGGCACCAGTTTGGCTTTACACTGTTACGAAAGTCCTTAAATGTTGCCATTTAATACAACCCCTTTTTTGCATTCGTTGTAAATCTCTTTCGGCAAGAATGGGTTTCCATCATATTTTAAAAGACTAGAAATTTTCTCACCATTACCAAGATTCATTTTCATAATGTTAGCAAGCTGACCTGTTGCATTGTTTTCTACTACTACAACACGCTTCGCCTTTTTCACAAGTGGATCGATTTCAGCTGTTGGGAACGGGTGAATTAAACGCACATGAGCATGGTTTACTTTCATACCCTCTTGTTCTAAACGCGTCATTGCCTCTTCGATCGCACCACGAGTTGAGTTAAATCCAACAAGCAATACGTCTGCTTCTTCATGCTTAACATTTTTATAAACAGGGGTATTAAACTTCAAGTTCTCCATTTTACGGAAACGTTTGTCCATTTGATCTTTACGGTTTATTGCTGATTCCGACGGTTTTCCAGTTTCATCATGTTCTACACCTGTAACATGGTGAACACCATTTTTCATACCAGGTAAAACACGTGGTGAAACGCCGTCTTCTGTTACTTCATAACGCTTGAAGTATGCTTTATTTTCACGTTCTGGTAATTCTGCTTCTAAATCAAGCTTACCACGACGAATTTCCACTTTATCTAATTTAAGTGGTTCTACTGTTTGTTTTCCTAACGAAAGCTGTAAATCTGTTAAGAAAATAACAGGAACTTGATATTCTTCAGATAAGTTAAATGCTTCTACAATGTCATAGAAAGCTTCTTCAACTGTACTTGGCGCCATTACGATTTTTGGAATTTCACCATGCGTACCGTAAATCATCGCCATTAAGTCAGACTGTTCTTGTTTCGTTGGTAATCCTGTACTTGGGCCGCCACGTTGTGTATCAACAATTACTAATGGGGTTTCTGTAATACCCGCTAAACCGATTGCTTCCATCATTAATGAAAGACCAGGACCAGCAGATGCCGTTAATGTACGAACACCAGCATAGTTTGCACCGATTGCCATTGTACAAGCTGCGATTTCATCCTCAGTTTGGATTACTGTTCCGCCGACTTTCGGTAATTTTTTAATTAAGTATTCCATAATTTCTGATGCAGGTGTGATTGGGTATGCTGACATAAAACGAGCACCACCAGCTACCGCACCAAATGCGATTGCATCGTTTCCAATCATAAACATGCGTTTTTTACCATCAGCTTTTTCAAGCTGCATCATGTTTACTTTCTCACCTAGTAATTCTTTCATATATTGAGAGCCGCGTTTAATTGCGTCCATATTCTTTTGAACGACTTGCTCTCCTTTACGACCAAAGATTTCTTCAACAACATCTAAATAAGCTGTTTCATCTAATCCTAATACTGCACTTGATGCTCCAACAGCAACCATGTTTTTCATTAATGATGTGCCTAATTCTGAAGCAATATCTGTAAACGGTATCACATATAGATTTACATCTGTATTGTCAGGTATTGTTGGATTAAATTTCGCATCCGCAACTACAATTCCACCTGGACGTAGTTCGTGGAAATTAAAATCAATTGTTTCTTGGTCAAAAGCAATTAAAATATCTAAATCATCTGAGATCGCTCGTACTTCTGTTGTACTTACACGAATTTTATTATTTGTATGGCCGCCTTTTATACGTGATGAGAAGTGGCGGTAACCGTATAGGTAATATCCTAATCGGTTTAATGCAATACAGAAGATTTCTCCTGTACTTTCAATTCCTTCACCTTGTTGGCCTCCAACTTTCCATGAAAGTTGACTAATCATCTCCTACACCCCTTTTGGCTGCATTCATTGTAGTGTATTTTTTTACAGTAATAGTTTAGCATTTTTTATGCAAATAAACTACAATGGACGCAAATTATGCCTCTTCTGATTTCCCTGAATCTTTAGTATAAAGCTATTTTGTTTTTCATTCTAGTATTAGGTCTTAAAAAAAGCAATAAAATCAAATGAATTAATTTTAATTTTTCTGAATTTTAAATCGGGATTTAAAAACTCATATGTTCTACAAAATTATCATATAAAAATCGTTCTACAGTAGATGCAGCATAGTGTTTACAAAGCTCATTCATTACATTTTCATAATCTCGATACGCTGATACATTTACAACTGTTTCTAAAATCCCATCAAAATCGGAACCAAATCCTATATTGCGCTCTCCACCTAATGAACAAATATATTCGATATGTCTTACTATATCTGCTACATTCGCTTGTTTTTCATTTGTTAGAAACTGCGGTACAAAAGTGACACCAATCATGCCATTTCGCTTTATAAGAGCTTTAAGTTGTTCATCGTTTAAATTACGTGGGTGCTCGCAAAGTTTCATACAATTTGAGTGGGAAGCAATAGGATTTTTTGCAATCTCTATAACATCCCAAAAACTTCTTTCATTCAAATGAGACACATCAGTCCATACATGTAACGTATTCAGTTCTTGTACAACATGTTTACCAAAAGTCGTTAAACCCGCCCCACGTGTCTCTAGCGCACCATCAGCTAAGAGATTGGCATAATTCCATGTTAGTCCAAAAGAACGTACTCCTAGGCGATACAACAACCGTAATTTCATTGCATCTTTTCCAATTGCTTCGCATCCTTCTATTGTTAATATCGCTCCAATCTCGTCCTGTTTTAATATGTTAATATCATCTTTTGTCTGAATAAACTTCACACCTGGTAGGGATAAAATCTCATTATAAAAAATATCTACCATTTGTAATGCTACTTCAAATCGGTTTTCATATGCCACTGTTTCTGGTACATATATAGCAAAACATTGTATACTTCCTTTTCTTCTCTTTAACTGTTCAAATGTAATATGTAATTGTGAATCATCTTTAAAATCCCTTTTCCCTTGTGCACTCCATAACTGAAGAAGCACGTCACAATGAGCATCAAAAATTTTCATTTTCATTCCTCCATTATAAAAACAACCTGTTTGCATACTGCAAACAGGTTGTTTAAACTTAACGAGGTTCTACAATTAATTTTATTGCTGTACGCTCTTCGCCATCAATCATAATATCTGTAAACGCTGGGATACAAATCAGGTCCAAACCACTAGGCGCTACAAATCCTCTTGCGATTGCTACTGCCTTTACAGCTTGGTTCAATGCACCTGCACCAATAGCTTGAATTTCTGCTGTTCCGCGTTCGCGAATAACACCTGCAAGTGCACCAGCTACAGAATTAGGGACCGACGTTGCTTTAACTTTTAATATTTCCATTCCGCGTTTCCTCCTCGTTTCTTTAAAAAGTATTAGCAATTATTTCACTTTAACTTATATTCACGAGGAATGGCGCGTATTCCTGCTAAATTTTCGTAATTTTTCTAAAAAATTAAAATATAATAACTTATCTAAAATTTAACGAAAATTTACTCAAAAAATGGTTGATCATCATTAATTAAAATACGTTCAATTTTCTTTGCTTTTCCTGTATTTGGATCCACATCAATTAACACTGCACTTAATTGCGTTCTACCATTTGTTACTTCAAATCGTACTGGTAAGTTTGTTAAAAACTTCTTCAATACTGCTTCTCTGTCCATACCTAATATTCCGTCATACGGCCCTGTCATCCCAACATCTGTAATGTATGCCGTTCCGCTTGGTAAAATACGGTTATCCGCTGTAGGGACGTGCGTATGCGTACCTACTACTGCTGTAGCACGTCCATCTACATACCAACCTAGCGCTTGTTTTTCACTTGTAGTCTCCGCATGGAAATCAACAAATATAATATTCGTACGTTTTTTCGCAATATTAATTAATTCATCCACTTTACGGAATGGACAATCAATTGGAGGAAGGAAAGTACGTCCTTGTAAATTAATAACTGCAACTTCTGTTCCATTACAGTTCACAAAGATAAGTCCTTTTCCTGGAGTTCCTTCTGGGAAGTTAGCTGGTCTTGCAAGATATTTTGCATCATCGATGAATTCAAATACTTCACGATTATCCCAAGCGTGGTTTCCAAGTGTAACTGCCTGCGCCCCACACTCTAAAAAGTTTCGATATATTTTTTCTGTAATCCCACGGCCACCTGCTGCATTTTCTCCATTAATGATTGTTACTGTAGGTGTATATTTTTTCTTTAATGCCGGTACGTATTGTTGAATCATACCTCTACCAGGAGATCCTACTACATCCCCAACAAATAATATTCTCATATGTCTTACCCTTTCTATGTACTGCATTTTTTATTGCTATAGCATCAAGTAAATTCCTTATAATATCTTTATTATAAGTTTGTTTCACTTTTATGCTATATAACTAACTGTCTTTATTTTATCCAATTCCAACACAAAAAAATAAAGTGGTGTTTCACCACTTTATTTTGCGTATTCCACTGCACGTGTTTCACGAATAACAGTTACTTTAATATGTCCTGGGTAATCCAGTTCATTTTCAATACGTTTTCGGATATCACGAGCTAAACGATGAGCTTCTAAGTCATCGATTGTATCTGGTTTTACCAAAATACGAACTTCACGTCCTGCTTGAATTGCAAATGATTTTTCAACGCCTTCATAAGACTCTGAAATCTCTTCTAACTTTTCAAGACGACGAATATAGTTTTCAAGTGTTTCACTACGAGCTCCCGGTCTTGCAGCTGATAAAGCATCTGCTGCTGCAACTAAAACTGCAATGATAGAAGTTGGTTCTGTGTCACCATGGTGAGATGCGATACTGTTTATAACTACAGGATGCTCTTTATATTTCGTTGCAAGTTCAACACCAATTTCAACGTGGCTTCCTTCTACTTCATGGTCAATCGCTTTTCCGATATCATGTAATAGACCTGCACGTCTTGCTAGTTTTTCATCCTCGCCAAGCTCTGCCGCCATAAGTCCAGTTAAATATGCAACTTCCATAGAGTGTTTTAAGACGTTTTGACCATAACTTGTACGGTATTTTAAACGACCTAAAATTTTAATTAAATCTGGATGTAATCCATGAACACCCACTTCAAACGTTGTTTGCTCTCCGACTTCGCGAATATACTCGTCCACTTCACGTCTTGATTTTTCGACCATCTCTTCAATACGCGCTGGGTGAATACGTCCGTCCTGTACTAGTTTATCAAGAGCGATACGAGCTGTTTCACGACGAATTGGGTCGAATCCAGAAAGGATTACCGCCTCTGGTGTATCATCGATAATTAAGTCAATACCCGTTAACGTTTCTAACGTACGAATATTACGACCTTCACGCCCGATAATACGTCCCTTCATTTCGTCATTTGGAAGATTTACAACCGAAACGGTTGTTTCAGCAACATGATCAGCTGCACATCTTTGCATTGCAAGAGATAAAATCTCTTTTGCTTTCTTATCCGCTTCTTCTTTCGCGCGAACTTCACTTTCTTTTACCATAACAGCGATTTCATGAGAAACTTCATTTTCTACTTTACCAAGAATAATTGCTTTCGCTTGTTCGCGTGTCAGATTGGAAATGCGCTCTAATTCTGTTTGTTGCTTTTGAACTAACTCTCCCACTTTGCTTTCCAACTCTTCAATCTGTTGTTGTCTCGCTACAAGAGATTCCTCTTTCTTCTCTAACTGTTGCTCGCGTTTATCGAGCGTTTCGTCTTTACGATCAAGGTTCTCTTCTTTTTGCATTAAACGATTTTCTTGTTTTTGTAATTCGCTTCTACGGTCACGAATTTCTAATTCAGCTTCTGTACGAAGTGTATGAATTTCATCCTTTGCTTCTAAAAGCGCTTCTTTCTTAAGTGCTTCAGCCTCACGATTCGCTTCGTCTAGAATACGTTTTGCTTCATTAGCCGCACCATTAATCTTCGCTTCAGCAATAGACTTTCGAACAAAAAAGCCAACAACTGCACCGACTGTTGTTGCAAGCAAAATGGAGATGAGTATCCAAACTGTACTACTCATGATTTCACCTCCCCTTGCTATGAATGAAAAAAGACTGTCGGCATGTACATTGAATTACAACATACAGCAAAGACCGTCGTCCCGCTTTTTTAAGGGACTTTCTTCATTTCACAATTAAAATGTCATATTATTATTTCGGTAAGATTTAAACCTTACTCCGAATATTACTTCTCTTCTTGAGAAGAGTATATTGTATATAAGAAAAAATATACATTCTCATTGTATCTATCGTAATTTTCATTGTCAAGCGTTGTCTACTTTTACTTTCTTTACCTTCAGCCTTGAATGTGACCTAAATTTAAAAAGTAAGGAGCCTACTATACTGGAAAACCTTAGTAATTCCCATTTCTTTTCCTTAAAATATTTAAATATCCCTCTTTACACAACCCATTTGAAGTAAAAAAATATTTTTATCTATAGTATTATGCTCCTTAATAGTAGATAAAAAAATAAAAGACACGAGGCCGTGTCTTTTATTTTTTTAATCAAGAAGAGTTGAATCTTCTGCGCCCTCAGCACCAGAATCTTCACTAATTCCGTGATGCTCACGAATAAAGAAGGCAATTTCTTCTCTTAAATCTGTATTTTCTTTTAAGAACTGCTTCGAATTTTCACGACCTTGTCCTAGGCGTTCTTCATTATAAGAATACCAAGCACCGCTCTTTTGAACAATATCAAGCTCAGAAGCCATATCCAAGATTTCACCTTCTCTTGAAATACCTTCTCCGTACATAATATCAACTTCCGCAACACGGAATGGTGGTGCTACTTTATTTTTCACTACTTTTACTTTTGTTTTATTACCAACGATGTCGTTACCTTGCTTTAATTGCTCCGCACGACGCACTTCAAGACGAACAGTTGAATAGAATTTCAACGCACGACCACCTGGAGTTGTTTCTGGCACTATCTATAGATTTTCCATCTCTATAGTCTGGACTATCTCTTCATCTCTTTACAGAGAGCCTTGCACTTCCAGCAGTAGCCTATCATCTGCCGTACCCTACTCAGTTAACTAAAAGTCCTTTTCGGTAGTCTCTACACCTTCCCCATATCACTATGGAGCTTGGCACGGTATTACCCTAAATAATGGTGGGCTTCACCGTTAGCAACTATATGGATAGTTACACCCTTAGGCAATAAGGTTCACAAGGTTTTTTAACATGCTATCACTAGCAAGGGAAACCCATGGTAAACTCCTTAATCTTTTCGATTAAGCAACTTGTAGTTGATTTCCGAACATAACCCCAACTTTTTCACGAATTTGGTTAATAAAGATTGCAATTGTTTTTGATTTGTTGATTGCTCCTGAAAGCTTACGAAGTGCTTGTGACATTAAACGCGCTTGTAAACCTACGTGTGAGTCACCCATGTCGCCTTCAATCTCTGCTTTCGGTACAAGAGCTGCTACAGAGTCAATTACGATAATGTCAACCGCACCACTTCGTACAAGTGCTTCCGCGATTTCCAATCCTTGCTCCCCTGTATCAGGCTGTGATAATAGTAATTCATCTATGTTAACGCCTAATTTTTGTGCATATACAGGATCCATTGCGTGCTCCGCATCGATGAATGCTGCTTGTCCACCTTGACGTTGTACTTCTGCAATTGCATGTAATGAAACTGTCGTTTTACCTGAACTTTCAGGTCCGTAAATTTCGATAATACGGCCACGTGGATATCCGCCTACTCCTAGTGCCACATCAAGTGCTAAAGAACCACTAGAAACCGTAGAAACTCTACGCTCCGCTTGTTCTCCTAATTTCATAATTGAACCTTTACCGAATTGCTTCTCTATTTGTTTTAACGCCATATCTAACGCTGCTTGACGATCACTCATTCAAAATTCCTCCTTAACTGAATTGCTAATCTTATTATACCTATTTTCAATTCAATTTGCCAATAAAAATCGAACATTTATTCGATTTTTTTATTTTCTATCAAATAATATCTAAATTTAACCGTAAAAAAACTAGAAGAAACTTATATCTCTTCTAGCTTTTTATATAAATGATAAAATCCATATTTTACTGTTCGTTCTCTAATTTGTTGACGACTTCCGCTTAAATTAAGAGGAAAGACTACAGTTGGCTCATCCTTAACCGAAAGCCCAACAAATACTGTTCCTGGTTCTTTCTGTTCTGAAGCATCTGGCCCTGCTACCCCAGTGAAACTAATTCCGATATCCGCTTTTAATACATCCTTAACATTTTCAGCAAGATAACGAGCACATTCTTTACTAACTGCACCATCAGTATGCAATACTTCTTCAGGCACACGTAAAACATGTTGCTTCACATCATTATGATAACAAATGACACCGCCTTTAAATACAGAAGAAACACCAGCGTTTTCAGTTACTTGATTTCCAAAAAGACCACCTGTTAAACTTTCTGCACACGCTAAAGTTAACCCTTTTCTCTTCAATAACTCGATTGCCTTATAATGCAAAAATTCTTGGTCATATCCGTAGAAAAATTCTCCTACTCTTTCTAAAATCAAATCTTCCACATGTTGAATTAGTTTCTCCGCTTCGCTAACATTTTGATGCTTAGCGGTTAAACGTAATGTCACTTCTCCATCATTTGCTAACGGGGCAATTGTTGGGTTTGTTTGTCCATCAATTAAATCTTGCACTTTCACCTCTAATTGGGACTCCCCAATACCAAAGAAACGAAGCACACGAGAATAAATGTTTTCTCCTGTTGTAAAATTACGTAAAAAAGGCTCTACGTAACTTACATACATTGGTTTCATTTCTTTTGGCGGCCCTGGTAATAAAATATAAACTTTTCCGTTCTTATTTACCCCCATACCAGGCGCCATACCGTGGTCATTTGCAAATACTGTTGCTCCATTTAAAACGAGCGCTTGCTTTTTATTATTCTCCGTAAATTCACGGCCTGTACGCTTAAAGTAATTACTTATTAAGGCTAATGCCTTTTCATCATACACAAGCTCTTCATCTAAACTAGCAGCTATCGTTTCTTTCGTTAAATCATCTTTTGTCGGTCCTAAGCCACCTGTAAAAATAAGTATATCAGCACGTTCTTCCGCAGCTTCAATCGCCTTTTGCAGTCGCTTATTATTATCACCAACAACAGTATGATAGTACACGTTAATTCCGATTGAAGCTAACTTTTCAGATAAAAACTGGGCATTTGTATTTGCAATTTGTCCAAGTAATAATTCAGTTCCAACCGCAATAATCTCAGCATTCATCCCAATTCCCCCATAAACTTCTATTTTGAGTTTACAAAAGCAGCTCTATTTTTCCAGAAATAATCCCATCCTGAAATAACAGTAAAGATTAATGCAATCCATATGAAGATATCCGCAACTGGAATATGGATTAAATTTAAAGGTACATCGTGTAATAAATATGCTGCAATCGCAATAATTTGTGTCCATGTCTTAATTTTCCCTAGCTGATTTGCTGCAACTACTTCCCCTGTTCCAGCAAGTACAAGACGTAAACCAGTTACCGCAAACTCACGACTGATAATTACAATAACAATCCAAGCCGGTACATATTGCATCTCTACCAATGTAATAAGTGCTGCCGAAACAAGCAATTTATCAGCTAACGGGTCAAGAAACTTCCCTAAATTCGTTACAAGATTATACTTTCTTGCGTAATGTCCATCAATCCAATCTGTAGCTGAAGCAATGATAAAGATAAGTGCCCCCACTAAATGTTGAATTGGCAAATCAACATCACCAATTTTGTATGAACCCCAATCAAAGGGCGCTAACATAATTACCATAAAAATTGGAATTAAGAAGATTCTAGATATTGTAATTTTATTTGGTAAATTCACAGCTATTCCTCCATCATATCAAAAACATTTGTTCATCGAAAAAAAGTCATCGAAGCGATGACTGTTATTGTGCTGGTTGCTCTATCCCTTGGTTTTTAATCACCAATCTTTGGTGATATTCTTTTTGTGGATCTAACGGGAAAGCAAGCACTTGGCCATTCAGTTTAATTTCAACATTCGGTGCACTTCCAATATTAAGTCGTACTTCTTTTAATGTTGATACATCGCGTTTCTCTGTTTGACCGCTTTGTACTGTAGTATTTAGAATTTCGTTACCCGCATCATCCTTAACATCTACATAACTTGTACCCTTAGCTGAAATTTCCAGTTCTAATGTTTTATTATTATGAATTTCCAAAGTGGATACCTTTCCAGTTGTTCCAACTACTTTCACTTCTTGCTGTCCAGTTGGTTGTGCTGGTTGCTCCTCTTTCTTTGGTTCTTCTTTCTTTGGTTCCTCTTTTTTTGGCTCTTCCGCTTTCACTTCATCTTTCTTCGTATCTAACGGAGAATCTTTCGCTTTTTGAACTTCAATTTTCTCACTTTGAGCGCTTGGAACTTTTTCATCATCTTTTCCAGTTAACGCTTGAAACACAAACCAGATTACCACTCCAACTGCGATGACTAACAGCGCAACTAAGATTTTCGGCATGTGATCTGCAATTGGCCATGATGAAGATTTTTGCATTGTTTCTTGTGTTTTTTGTCCCGTTGATACTTGCGGAACTTCACGCTTTTCAGATTGTGGTATCGTACTCTGATGTTCTACAAGCAGTTCCTCTCCATTTAATCCAACCGCATCTGCGTATTGTTTAATGAATGCACGCGCATAAAAAGCTCCTGGCAATACATCATAATTGCCTTCTTCAATTGCCACTAAATGGCGTTTTTGAATTTTTGTAATCTCATGCAGCTGATCAATAGACAAGCCTTTCGCTTCTCTTGCTTCTTTCAGCTTTTGTCCCAATTCCGTCACTACTAACACCTCAATATTTCTTTAAAAGTCAAACATAGAGAAATTATTTTGCGTACCTTGCTCAATTTCATCTACTAAATTATATTGTATTTCTTCATCATAATCGTTACGCAACTCGATAATATAATCAAAATCATCCAATGTGTATTCTGACTGACTCACAAATACATCAGGATGTTCCACAACTTTCGTTGCAGGCAATCTCATAATTTCACGAACGAGCTGCCAATGTCTTTCGTTAGCACGCTTCGTTGACACAATTCCATCTAGGATGAAAATATTGTCATCGCTATACTCATCTTCAATTAATTGACTGCGAACAGTTTGCTTAATAAGAGTAGATGATACAAATAACCACCTTTTATTTGCACAAACACTTGCAGCAACAATGGATTCTGTTTTTCCGACACGAGGCATTCCGCGTATCCCAATTAGTTTATGGCCTTCTTTTTTCATGATTTCTGCCATAAAGTCTACAAGTAAGCCTAATTCATCACGCACAAATCGAAATGTTTTCTTATCATCTGCATCTCGTTGTATGTACCTACCATGCCTAACCGCTAGCTTATCTCTTAGCTTGGGCGGACGATATTTCGTTACCGTTATGTTATCCATCGTATTTAAAATTGATTCAAGTCTAGAGATTTGCTCTTGATTATCACACATAAGAAGTAACCCACGTCGTGCATTATCTACACCATTAATTGTGACAATATTAATGCCGAGCATACCGATTAACGAAGAAACGTCACCAAGCAAGCCAGGTCGGTTTTTATGTATTTCATATTCAAAATACCATTCAATCATCCAAGATCACTCCCCTTGCTTACTTTACACCTACGTACTATATTATATGATTTCACCCTAATAGGGAAGCTAAATGTATAATCTATCCTGTGTAATTATTATACAAAAAAAGTAGAGAGGAGAATCTCCTCTCTACTTTTACTTATGTTGTACGAACTTAACCATTAAATTTGCAATTGTATGTTGCTCCTGTTCATCAGCAACTTTCCAAAGCTCAGCTAATAATTTCTCTTGGTCATTGCGTCCTTCTACTTCATTAGCAAGATAGTCGCCAACACGAAATGCCATATCTGATACCGCACCGCCATCTAAACCTTTGTCTTGCGCTTGCTCTAAACGTTCTCCTAAAAAGCTCTTCCACTGATCAAAATTATCTAATACTGACATAATTAAGCACCTCACTATTGAGTAATAAAATCATCCTTAATTTGTGCAACTATTCATTTTTTATGTAAGAATTTTTTAGCAGTGCCAACCGCCATTCACTCCGATAATTTGTCCAGTTATGTAAGACGCTCCTGGTGATACGAGAAATGAAACTGTTTTCGCTACTTCTTCTGGTAATCCTATTCTACCTAATGGTATATCTTCAGCAATTCCCATTTTATCTTCTTCAGAAAAAACACTTAACATTTCCGTTTCAATTGCTCCTGGTGCTACTGCATTCACACGTAATCCACTTAAAGAAACTTCTTTCGCTAAAGCTTTCACATATGAATTTTGCGCCCCTTTTACCATTGAATAAAGTACTTCACAAGAAGCCCCTATTTGTCCCCATATAGATGAAACAATTACAATATTACCACTTCTTCTCTCAATCATAGGCGGAAGTGCCATTGAAAGTAATTTATATACGTTCTTCACTTGAAGTTCTACCATATAATCTAATTCATCGTTTGTTACATCTGTTACTAATCCAAAAATACTCTTCCCAGCTGCGTATACAATAACATCAATAGGATGTTCAATTTGTCCCCACAATTGCTCTGCTCCATCACTAGAAGCTAAATTAGCTTGAACAGGGATAACTTCTCCCCATGCCTTCTGCAATTCCAATACCTTTTCTTCACTGTTATTGTAATGAACATAAACTGTATATCCATCTTGAATTAATTGTTTCGAAATAGCAGAGCCAATTCCTCCGCTCCCTCCAGTTACTAACGCATACTTTTTCATAAAGTCCCTCTCTTATCTCTACAAGTTCAATTTTCACACAACTAAATAATACCCTCATCTTACAATTTTTCAATGATAAGATGAGGGTATCTTTTTAATTTTATTTTTTCGGTAACACCTGACAAATACTCATTTTTTCTTCTGATAACAATAATTTCGCTACTTCTTGTAAGTCTTGAACCGTTAGTCCTTCTAATACAGTCAATGCGTCAAATAGGCTAGATTCATTAAACGCGTATCGTGTAAATTGATTTGCAATATATTCTGGTGAATTCAACGAGCGTAAAAAACCACCAATTTTCTTTTTCTTCACTCGTTCTAATGCCGCCGCATCTAATTGATCATAATCTGTTTTTAATAAAATATCTTTTAAACGATCTGCCAATTCATCAGGTTGTTTCGTATCACCGCCAACCATTGCAAAACCGAAGTTATTTTCTTCTGTATAGTCATACGAGAATGAATCATCAATAAGTCCTTCATTATATAAAGCTTCGTAATGAACAGAACTTTTTCCAAATAAATAATCTAAAAGTAACGTAAGCGCAATTTCTTGTTTTAAAAGCGCTTGCCCCTTTTCTTTTAAATTAGTCGCTTTAATACCAACTAAACATTTCGGTGTTTGCACAGGCATTGAAATAATTTTTTTCTTTTCATTTACCTCATTTGGTTCTTCTTCAAATGAACGCACAATTTCTGGCTGGTTTTTATAATCTTTTTTCGCTTGATTTTCACGTACTAAATCCGTTGTTTTCTCTGGATCAATTGCACCCACAACAAATAATAACATATTGCTCGGATGATAAAATGTTTCATAACATTCATATAATAAATCTTTCGTAATTTTACTAATAGATTCGATTGTCCCCGCAATATCAATTTTAATTGGGTGTTTTACAAATAAGCTATCAATTAACCCAAAGTACAAACGCCAATCTGGGTTATCTTGATACATTTGAATTTCTTGCCCAATAATCCCCTTCTCTTTTTCAACCGTTTTTTCAGAGAAATAGGGCTCTTGTACGAAGTTTAGCAATGTATTTAAATTTTGTTCTACGTTTGAAGTACCTGAAAAAAGGTAAGCTGTTCGTGTGAAGGATGTAAAAGCATTTGCCGATGCTCCTTGTTTACTAAACAATTGGAAAGCATCGTGATCTTCTTTTTCAAATAATTTATGCTCAAGAAAATGTGCAATCCCATCTGGCACACGAATCATTTCTTCTTTCCCTAATGGTATAAATGTATTATCTACAGAACCATATTTCGTCGTAAACGTCGCAAATGTTTTATTAAATCCTTGTTTCGGTAAAACATATACATCTAATCCATTAGGAAGTTTTTCATAATAGAGTGTTTCTTTTAATTGCTCATAAACAATTTTCTCCACTTACTCTCCCTCCGTTCCTTGTAAAAAGTAAATTGTATCTAGTTCAATATTTTTAGCAACTTTTACAATTTCTTCTTTTGTCACACTTTCTATACCTGTAAGCCATTCTTCAACTGGACGTGTACGATCTGAAATAATACCATGATATAGCATTTCTACAAAGCCACGTGGTGTATCAATTGCCTCTAATATTTGATTTTGGATGACACTTTTTGTTTGATGTATTTCTTCTTCAGAAAACTCTCCGTTTTGCATCGCAAGCATTTGTTCTTTAATAATCTCAACTGCTTTTTCATAATTTTTCGCTTCAATTCCTGACATAACAAATAATAAACCTTTATGACTTTCAAAGCGCGATGCTGCATAGTACGCTAAACTATTTTTTTCACGCACATTTACGAATAACTTCGAATGAGAAAAGCCACCAAACAATCCATTGAACAATTGCAATGCAAAATAATCTTCATCTTTATATGTGACAAATGTACGATAACCGATGTGTAATTTACTTTGTTTTAATTCTTGTTTTTCAACAACTTCTTTTTCTTCATTATTTCGTCTATGAAGGAGTACATTTCTTTCTCTCACTGGACGAGCTGAAATAGAAAAATACTTACTTACAAGATCAACGGCGTTTTCTGAAATATCACCAATAATATATAGATCCATTTCATCTTCCGCTAACACCTTTTGATAATATTGATACAGACTTTCATTTGTAATAGACATAACACTCTCTTTTTTTCCATTTGCACTTAAACGATACGGTTCTACTTTGCACATTTCTTCAATTAAACGCTCGTTTGCATAACGCATTTTATCGTCATAAGTAGCTTCAATTCTCTGTAACAGTGCTCTTTTTTCACTTTCTACGATAGAAGATAGGAAACCGTTGCCCTCCGTTGCTGGATGTAACACAATATCTGACAACATAGAAAGCGCTTTTTCAAATAACGGTGGTGCATCATGTAAGTAAACTTCATTTGCAATGTCTACATAAATGGAGATAATATGGTCTTCCCCTTTTTTACTTACATCTACCGCTAAAGAAGATCCGTATAATTCTTCTAAATATTGACGAAGACGAATTACAGAAGGTAATTTTTCTGTCGCACTTTGCAATACGTATGGCAATAAGGCACGCTCTGTCACCGTCTCCTCATTTAAAGGCGCTTTAAAACGAAATACAAAGGTATTCGTTTTATATTTATCAGTCGGAATAATATGTACGCGCAAACCATCTAACTCATGTAGTTGTTGTTCCATTAGTTTCATTTATAGCCCTCCTTTACGTATATAGGAATATTCCTCTTCAATATACAGTTTTTAGAAATAAAAAATCAACTTTTCTCCCTTATTATGCTTACATATGATTCTTTCTAAAAACTTTAATATGTAAGGAACATAGTAAAATTCCGTATTAAATATATTCTATGTAAAAAAGCCCACACTAATGTGCGAGCTTTTTTATACTTATAAAATACTTATCGTTTTCCTTTTTCATAAGGAGTTCCTAATGCTTTCGGAGCTTCAGAACGACCTACAAAACCAACAAGCGCTAATATTGTGAATACATATGGTAATATCGTTAATAAAACACTTGGAATTTGATCTAATACAGGAATTGTTCCGCCCGTTACACTTAGAGATTGCGCAAAACCAAAGAATAGAGCTGCACCTAATGCGCCTAGTGGATTCCACTTCCCAAAAATCATAGCAGCTAAAGCTAAGAAACCTTGTCCTGTAATAGTTGCCCCTGAGAAGTTATTAGAAATTGACATTGCAAAAATCGCTCCACCGATTCCAGCAAACACTCCTGAAATACAGACTCCAATATAACGCATTTTATATACATTAATCCCCATCGTATCCGCTGCCATTGGGTGTTCACCAACAGCACGTAGACGAAGACCGAACGGTGTTTTATAAATAACATACCAAACAACGAATGCTAAAATAATGGCAATATACGACGTTATTGGTACGTTCGAGAAAAATATTTTCCCTAAAACCGGAATATCCGAAAGGCCTGGAATATCAATCTTTTCAATACGATACTGAATAAAGTCAGTCTGCCCTTTATCAAAAATCTTCTTAATTGCAAATACTGTTAAACCAAGAGATAAGAAGTTAATGGCTACACCACTTACAACTTGATCTGCTCGGAATGTAATAGAAGCTACCGCATGAAGTAATGCAAATAATCCACTACCAATTGCCGCAAATAATAACGCAATCCATGGAGTCATCGTTCCCCAAGTATCACCCATCAATAAGTTTGTAACAACTCCAATAAATGCACCAAATAGCATTAGTCCTTCTAATCCGATATTTACAACACCTGATCGTTCACTAAATACACCACCTAGTGCTGTGAAAATGATAGGTGCCGATGTATATAACGTACCCGTCACAAGAATGGCTAATATATCTAAAAAGCTCATTTATTTCCCCTCCTTGCTCATGCGTGTAAGCGCCCATCTTAACACATAACTACATGCAACAAAGAAGATGATACATGCAATAATTACATTAATAAGCTCTGACGGTACATCTGCCTCAAAGTTCATTTGAGGGGAAGCACTTTTCAAACCACCAAATAATAAAGCTGAAAGGATTATACCAAACGGATTATTCCCTCCAAGTAATGCTACGGCAATCCCATCAAATCCTACTCCTGTAAACGAAGACATCGCTGTCATACTCTGGAATGTCCCTAATCCTTCCATCGCTCCACCAATCCCCGCAAATGCACCAGCAATTGTCATAGAGAATACTACATTACGAGAAACTTTCATACCTGCATATTGAGAAGCATGCTGATTAAATCCTACAGACTTTAATTCGTAACCTAAAGTTGTTCGATCTAATAAGAACCACATTAAAATAGCGATTAAAATTGCTACAATAATTCCCCAGTGTAGACGTGAACCGTCAGTAATAGAAGCAAGCCAGTCTGAAGATAGTGACGCACTCTCTTTAATATCATACGTTTTGTCATTACCCGCATGTAAGAAACGCTTAATGATGTCATACGTTACATACAACGCAATATAGTTCATCATAATAGTTACAATAACTTCATTCACTTGAAACTTCCCTTTTAAATATCCCGGAATGAAGCCCCAAATTCCGCCCACCAATGCGGCAAATAAAATCGATAATGGAATATGAAGGAACGCTGGTAGTGAGACTGCATAACCGAACCAAACCGCCGCAAGCCAACCAACTAACAATTGACCCTCTACCCCGATATTAAATAAACCTGTACGAAATGCAAACGCCACCGATAAGCCAGCAAGAATAAGCGGTATCATTGTACGGAGCGTTTCACCAATCGCACTTGCGCTGCCGAACATTCCTGTCCAAAGTGCACTATAACCAACAATTGGATCATAGCCACTAACTAGCATTACAATCGCTCCTACAAGTAAGCCGAAAATAACGGATAGTACTGGGACTAAAATATTTATCGTTCGTTCTGTTAAAAGTTTTTTAGCCATTTGTACCCACCTGCTCCTTCTTTGTTCCTCCAGCCATTAACAATCCAAGCTGTTGTTCATTCGTTTCTTTCGCATCAACTATTGCTACAATTTCCCCTTCATAAATAACAGCAATTCGATCGCTAACATTTAAGATTTCATCTAACTCTAATGATAAAAGTAATACACCTTTTCCTTTATCCCTTTGCTCTATTAATCTCTTATGAATAAATTCAATTGCTCCTACATCTAAACCACGTGTTGGCTGTGCCGCAATTAATAAATCTGGATTTCGGTCTACTTCACGTGCAATAATTGCTTTTTGTTGATTGCCCCCAGATAGGGCGCGTGCTAACGTTTGCTCACTAGGTGTACGTACATCAAACTGTTCAATAAGAGACTTTGCTTTTTCTGTAATTTTGCTGAAATTTAAAATCCCTTTCTTTGAAAACGGATTTTTATAGTACGTTTGAAGAACTATATTATCTCTAACAGAAAAATCAAGAACGAGTCCGTGTTTATGACGATCTTCTGGAATATGACCAATTCCTTCTTCTGTTATTCTTCTAACAGGCCAATTTGTTATTTCTTTTCCTTTAATTGCAATAGAACCTGACTCAACTTTTCGTAAACCAGTAATCGCTTCTATTAATTCACTTTGTCCGTTTCCATCAATCCCTGCAATCCCAACAATTTCCCCCGCACGAACAGTTAAGTCAAGGCCTTTTACAGCAGGTAGTTGACGTGCATCGTGAACAACAAGGTTTTCAATTGAAAGTACCTCTTCTTTTGGCTTCGCGTCTATTTTTTCTGTTTTAAAATTCACTTGACGTCCGACCATTAATTCTGCAAGTTTATTTTCATCCGTATTTGCAACGTCAACCGTTCCAATCCCTTTTCCTTTACGAATAATCGTACAACGATCGCAAACTTCCATAATTTCTTTCAACTTATGTGTAATAAGAACAATAGATTTTCCTTCTTGTACAAGCTTTTTCATAATTTGAATTAGCTCATGAATTTCTTGTGGTGTTAACACAGCTGTCGGTTCATCAAATATTAAAATTTCTGCACCGCGGTAAAGAGTTTTCAAAATCTCAACACGCTGTTGCATACCCACTGAAATATCCTGTATTTTCGCATATGGATCTACAGCCAAACCGTATTGTTCAGACAGTTTTTGAATTTCTTTAGCAGCATCCTCAACAGCAATTTTCCCTTTTTTCTTCGGTTCATTTCCGAGAATAATATTCTCTGTAACTGTAAAATTATGAACAAGCATAAAGTGTTGATGGACCATTCCAATACCAAGGTCATTTGCTATATTCGGATTTGTAATTTTTACAGGTTTACCTTTAATTTTAATTTCACCCTGCTCTGGTTGGTACAAACCAAATAGTACATTCATCAATGTGGATTTCCCTGCACCATTTTCTCCAAGTAAAGCATGTATCTCACCCTGCTTTACTTGCAGCGTAATATCATCATTCGCTACAATGCCTGGGAATACTTTCGTAATGTTATTCATCTCAATTACGTATTCCATTGTGTTCCTCCTTTTAACAGGGAACATTCCCTATTACACTATTAACTTATTAAGCAATTCGGAAGTTTTATACATACAAAGGTTAGTTCTATGAACTAACCTTTGCTATTTCTCTATTTATTTTTTTAGAGAAGCTTCGTATTCTTTATACTCTTTATCTGTAGCTGGCACTTTAATTTCACCGGCTGTAATTTTCTTTTCAAGCTCTTCTACTTTTGTTAAAATTTCAGGGTTAACTTTTTTCACGTTATCAGTTGTTTTTGAAATACCAATACCGTCATCTTTTAAGCCAAACTCTTCAATTTTCCCACCTTTTAAATTCCCATCTTTTGCTTCTTTAGCTACTTTTTCTACTGCTACATCAACACGTTTAATCATTGAAGTTAATGTTACATTTTCAGGCATACCTTCTTGATGTTGGTCACGGTCAACACCGATTACCCAAACATTTTCACCTTTTTTCTTACGGTTTTTCGCTTCTGTGAACACACCGTTACCTGTACCACCAGCAGCATGATAAATTACGTCTACGCCTTGACCATACATTGCTGAAGCAAGAACTGTACCTTTTTCAGGCTTATCGAATGCTTCTGCATATTCAGATACGATTTCAATGTTTGGATTTACTGCCTTTGCACCAGCTTTAAATCCATTTTCAAATTTACTAATTAAATCACTTTTCATTCCACCAACAAATCCTACTTTATTCGATTTTGTTGACATAGCTGCTACCGCACCTACAAGGAATGATCCTTCATGATCTTTAAACGTAATGCTCGTTACGTTCGGTGCATCTACAACAGTATCTACGATTGCAAATTGTTGTTTTGAAGATTCTTTTGCTACTTCTTTAATTGCACCTTCTAATTTATAACCAATTCCGAATGTTAAATCATATTTATCTTTTGAGAATTTTTTTAAATTCGGAATATAATCAGCTTCTTTTTCAGACTGAAGGTAACGATAATTTGTCTTTTCTTTTAAACCATTATCTTTACCAAACTTTTGTAACCCTTCCCAAGAAGATTGGTTAAATGACTTATCATCAACGCCCCCAACATCCGTTACAAGACCAACCTTGAAATCTTTATTGTCTTTCGCGTCTTTCTTGTCACTGCTCGCCTTATCCGAGTTACCACATGCACCTAAAACTGTACTTGCTGCTAATGTTAATGATAATAAAAGGCCTGCTTTTTTCTTCATACTAGAAACCCCTCCAAAAATGATATATATTTATTTATTCTTACGCTGCTGTTCCTTACTTCTTGCTGTCACCTCCCTAAAAAGGAATTTACCTACATACGCTTTCTTAATACGTGGAAGCTAAATTTATCAGCTCTAAAGTAATTGATAGAATATAAGATTGGCTCATCATTTTGATCATAGTGCATTTGTTTTAATACAAGCAGTGCTGTTTCAGGCTCACATTCTAAAATCGGTGAGATTTTAGGGTGATAGCCAATTGGCTCAATGTGGGCAACCGCATATGTTATGCGCTTATGTGTGTTATTATGTATCACCGTTAATAATGATTCCTCATTGTAACCCGATAAATCTGGCAATATTTCTTTTGCAAGTTTATCGATACAATACACAACAGGTTCCCCATCTGCTGTACGCACGCGTTCAATCATCACTGCATTAAAACCATCTTCACTATTAAACTTCTCTTTTTCCTCTTCTGTTAAAGTTGTAGTAGATGATGATAAAAAGATTGTTCCTGGTGTTTTCCCCACACTAGAAATCATATCTGTAATACTAGAAAGTTGTTCTATTCCAGAAGAAAATAATGGCTTTGCATTTACAAATGTCCCTACACCATGTCTACGAATGACAACATTTTCTTCTTCTAAAATACGCAACGCTTCCCTTAAAGTCGCTCTACTTACGCCAAGTTCTTTCGCTAAATCAAACTCTGATGGTAACTTTTGTCGTTCTTTATAAGCCCCATCTTTAATTTTTTCTTTGATGTGATCAATCACCCGTAGATATAGGTGACGACTATCGGATTTTACTGACATAAGACTCCCCCGCATTTCAATTATTCGACCTCTGATGTAAGACTTCTTTTCTCTTTTTTCAACCTACAACATAGTACAAATGACTAAACACCAAAATAAGCGTAATTGTCGAATAAATAATAATAATTTTTTTTAATAAAATTTTCACTCTTTATTGCATAAAAAAAACTTTGCACCATAAACATTCCTCATTTCGAGAAAAAGTTCGGCACAAAGATCCTTTACATCCTTTGTTACACACTTTTCCCCTCATAGTCTAGCAATTCATGGTTGCCAGGTAGAAACTTATGGACCTTATCTCCAAGATTATATGAGGCAGTGATTCTTTTCGAAGTAATCTTACCACTTGCTCTCATACGTGTCAACAAAATCTAACATTTTTCCGCATTAAATATCGAACATTTACATAAAACATACTCAAAGTATTCGTATTCTAAAGAGCACCCCTGAATGTAAGCCCTTTCTTTATTACTGAGTATAGTATATAACAAAAACACTATATAAAAAAGCCTAATTGTAAAAACAATTAGGCTTTTTTTAAGAACTTTTTTCTTGTACATCATTAATGAGCACTTCTCTCGGTTTACTACCTTCATATGGACCTACTACACCATTCATTTCCATTGCATCAATTAGGCGAGCAGCTCGCGTATAACCTACTCTAAACCTACGTTGTAACATAGAAACAGATGCTGTTTGCATTTCCACTACAAGTTGAACCGCTTCATCATATAATTCATCTTCTACTTCCTGCTTCGTATCGGGAACATCTTGCGGAATCATATCTTCTTGATATTGTGCTTTTTGCTGTCCAATAACATATTCTACAACTCTCTCAACTTCATCATCTGATAAAAATGCGCCTTGTACACGTACAGGTTTCGATGCACCAATTGGTATAAACAGCATGTCTCCACGACCTAGTAGCTTCTCTGCACCACCACCATCAAGAATTGTACGAGAATCTGTTTGAGAAGATACAGCGAATGCAATACGTGATGGAATATTTGCTTTAATAACACCCGTAATAACGTCAACTGACGGACGTTGCGTTGCAATAATTAAATGAATACCAGCAGCACGAGCCATTTGCGCTAGACGCATAATCGCATCCTCTACATCAGACGAAGCAACCATCATTAAATCTGCTAACTCGTCCACAATTACTACAATATAAGGTAATTCGGGTTGTTTCGCTTCTGATTGACTATTATGCTCTTTTATATAATCGTTGTATCCTTCAATGTTACGTGTACCACTATGAGCAAACAATTCATAACGACGTTCCATTTCACTCACAACTTTTTTCAATGCTTGCGATGCTTTTTTCGGATCAGTTACAACTGGCGTTAACAAATGAGGCACACCGTTATATACATTTAACTCTACCATTTTCGGGTCAATCATCATTAATTTTACTTCATGTGGTTTTGCACGCATTAAAATACTAACAATAATACCGTTAATACATACACTTTTCCCGCTACCTGTCGCACCAGCTACGAGTAAATGGGGCATTTTATTTAGACGGGCTAATACAGCTTCACCTGTAATATCTCGGCCAAGACCAATTAACAACTTCTCTTCCGGATGGTTATTAGCCTTAGAATCAAGCACTTCCCTCAGTGTTACCATCGAAACTTCTGAGTTCGGAACTTCGATCCCTACAGCTGATTTCCCGGGAATTGGCGCTTCAATACGAATGTCCTTTGCAGCTAAAGCAAGGGCTAAATCATCACTTAAACTGACAATTTTGCTTACCTTTACCCCCATATCAGGATACACTTCATATTTTGTAACTGCAGGACCTCTATGTACTTTTGTTACTTTCGCTTTCACTCCGAAACTTTGGAATGTACGTTCTAATTTACGAGCATTCTCATAAATTTCCGCATTTTCATTTGTAACTTGCTTATTCTTTGGAAATTTTAATATATCAAGTGAAGGAAGCTTGTAATCTTTATTTTCTACATTTGAAAATTGCATAGGAGGTGCTTGCGCTTCACTCTCTAACGATTCAACAATTTTTTCTCCACGCTTTTTCTTTGGTTCTTCAATTGGCGGAGTCTCTTCAATAAACGGTGAAGTGATCAAATCTTCTTCCTCTACTTCGATTCGTTTATCCTCTTCTTCATTTACAGGATAATTCTCAGTGAAATTCGAAATAATCGGAGGATCAATTGAGATTTCTTCCATCGGCTCAATAATTTCTTCTTGTTCTGCAGCACGTTTGCTTCTTGTGCTTCTTGTTGTTTTTTTCTTTTCTGTTTGTTCAGCCGTTCTTTTAGCTCTCCAATCTTTATAATCCCCTTGCATCACTTGAAATTGACTTCTAAGAATTCTACCAACTGGCGCTAACACTTCTCCAATATGCTTATTTGTTATACAAAGTATACCGAGAATAACTAGAATAATACCAATGATATAAGCTCCTACTTCGTCAAATAAGAAGTAACATGTTGCGAACATAAGCGCACCAAACATACCACCACCTAAATGAACGCTATCTGGCCCCTTTTTCATTTCAAGAAAGAAGTTATCTTTCGTACTCACAATAACAGAAGTATTTTGCACTGCTCCATCTTTTGTAAGAAGGTTAAATAATGTAATATGACTAAACATTAATATCGCCAATACAATTAAATAAAATCCAATTAATCGTTTATTTAAAAGGTTCGGCCATCCGCGTTTTATAACAAAGGAAACCGATAAAGCTATTACACCTAACACACCAATTATGTACCACTCACCAAAGAAGAAGCGAAAAAATAACACAAACGATTTTCCTACAACGCCTAGCTGTAAAATCGTAATGATTGAAAGTGCAAAAAGAGTTAAACCGACAATTTCATAATACAAAGTTGGCTTTATCGTACGCCTTGCCTTTGCCTTCGTCCCTCTTTGCTTTTGTTTTGCCATTTCTTCACCTCGCGTTCTACATATAAATAAAGCTCCCCTCAAAATGCTCTATTTATATGTCTGTTTTCTCTATTTTTCAGGTCTTTATATCTTCTATTTTTACACTTCTTGTAAAATGCTAAATAAACAGAAGAAAGCAGCCTACTCATGGCTGCTCAACCGTCTTGTTTTTTATATTATACCATAGCTTCTAAACAAAATCCTTCTTTTTGCTAAAAGGTTATTTTCTGACCGGGCTCAAACTCTAAATAGTGAAGTGGGTCCGTACTTAGCACACGTACAATAGAATAACATCCATGTTCCTCTTCAGAAACCATTAATTCCACACCATTTATATTTACAACTTTTTGACTTTCACATTGTGAATAATCGGCCGGATACACAAGTTGCTCTGGCATAATTGTATATAAAATCATTGTAGCATTGTCCCTTCTGTACTATCTTCCGCACGAACATCTATTAATTCGTTTAATTTTCGAATTGCATTTCCAATACCGCCGACATCATCTATAAGACCGTACTTTACTGCATCCCCACCAATTACATTCGTCCCAATATCTCGCGTTAAATTTCCTTTCGCAAACATAAGCTCTTTAAAACGATCTTCTGTTACTTTCGAGTGCTTCGTCACAAAACGAATGACTCTTTCTTGCATCTTATCCAAATACTCAAATGTTTGTGGCACACCTATGACAAGACCTGTTAAACGAATTGGATGAATTGTCATCGTCGCAGTTTCCGCAATAAACGAATAGTCAGTAGAAACAGCAATCGGTACACCGATGGAATGTCCCCCACCTAAAACTAGAGATACTGTTGGTTTTGAAAGTGAAGCTACCATTTCAGAAATTGCTAGCCCAGCTTCAACGTCACCTCCAACCGTATTTAATATTAAAAGCAAACCTTCAATTTTCGGATTTTGTTCAATCGCAACAATTTGTGGAATGATATGCTCATATTTTGTTGTTTTATTTTGCGGTGGTAATTGAACATGACCTTCCACTTGTCCGATAATCGTTAAACAATGAATACGTGATTCATTCATCTGTGGTACATTTGTCTGTCCAAGCTGTTGAATTTTTTCAACTATTGAAGCCTCTTTTCCAGCTTCTTTTGGCTCAGCTTCTTTTTCTTCATTTGTATATCGATCACGTTCTGTCATTTCGCATCCCCTTTCACTCGTATATAACTATTATTTCTTAAGTTATAAATTTCATTCGATAGGGTTAAAAAGAAAAAAGATCACCCATAAGGGTGATCTTTTTATACTTCCATAATAATCGGTAAAATCATAGGTTTTCTCTTTGTCTCTTCGTACAAGAACTGTCCTAATAATTCACGAATATTTTGTTTTAACATTGACCATTCAATTGAATATTCTTTAATTGACTGCTCAACAATCATACGTACAATCTCTGTAGATCGTTCAATTAACGCTTCTGATTCACGAACATATACGAAACCACGTGAAATGATTTCTGGACCAGAGATAATTTTCTTTTCATCTTTACCAAGCGTTACAACAACTACTAGTATTCCATCTTGAGATAACATCTTTCTATCTCGAAGAACGATATTACCAACGTCACCTACACCTAATCCATCAATTAAAACATTACCAGCTTGTACTTTACCGACTAAGTTCGCTTCATCGTCACCAAAAGCAATTACATCGCCTTTTTCTACGATAAAGATATTTTCTCTTGTAATACCTACATCTTCAGCTAAATATGCATGTGCTTTTTGCATACGGAACTCACCATGTACGGGTACAAAGTACTTTGGTTTCATTAAATTTAACATTAATTTTAACTCTTCTTGGCTACCGTGACCTGACACGTGAACTTTTCGTTCGCCGTAATAAACAACTTCAGCTCCAGCTCTAAATAACAAATCAATAATTTTTGATACAGATATTTCATTACCCGGAATTGGCGAAGCAGCAATGATAACAGTATCACCTTTACGAATTGAAATTTGTTTATGTGCTTGTTTTGCCATTCTAGATAGAGCAGCCATCGGTTCACCTTGACTACCTGTCGTTAAAATAGCTACCTTCTTCTCTGGAAAGTTGTCTACTTCTTGTAATGAAATAACCATACCTTCTGGAACATCTAAATAACCAAGACGTCTTGCAATGTCTACTACTTTCACCATACTACGTCCTACTACCGCTACTTTTCGCCCTGTTTCAGCAGCTGCATCAAATACTTGTTGAATACGATGTACATTCGATGCAAATGAAGCAACGATAATACGACCTTCTGCGCTGTAGAACACTTTAGAGATTTCTACACCAACTTCTTTTTCTGAACCTGTATAGCCTGGGCGCTCTGCGTTTGTACTATCAGATAATAAGCAAAGTACGCCTTCATTTCCGATTTGCGCCATTTTCCCAAGGTCTGCTCCACTATTTCCAATTGGAGTTTGATCGAATTTAAAGTCTCCCGTATATACGACTGCACCTTTTGATGTATGGAAACAAACGCCAACAGAATCCGGAATACTATGTGTCGTTCCGAAGAATGACACCGTTGTAGTGTTAAATTCTACTGTTGAATTTGAATCGATTGTTTTTAGGTCTACACGGCCTAACATGCCCGCTTCACCAAGTTTTTCTTGTATAAGTCCTACTGTTAATTTCGTTGCATAGACTGGAATAGATAATTTACGAAGTACATACACAATTCCACCAATATGATCTTCATGACCGTGAGTAATAAATAAACCTTTTACTCGCTCTTGATTTTCCACTAAATATGTAATATCAGGAATAACGATATCAATTCCAAACATTTCATCTCCCGGGAACATTAACCCTGCATCTACGATAAAGATTTCAGAATCAATTTCAACACAGTACATGTTTTTCCCGATTTCACCTACTCCACCAAGAGCAAATACTTTAACAGACTCATTCTCTTTTCTCTTCATGTTGTTGCCTGGTTTAAAAATCTTGCAAACACTGATTTCACTAAAATTGCAGAGACACCAGGGGAAACTCTACAACCACCATATTTTCACCGTCCAAGACGAATGTCCTTACCGTTATGCGATATCATGTCCTTGTTTATTTTTTAAACCAGGTTTCACCTCTCTTTCATTATATAAATCAAATATCTTATTCGATATGATATGAAAATTTAATTAAATTATAATTTTTCCCAATTTTGCTAAGCATACCCGTACTAAGCTACTTAGCCATATTATACCTGATACAAGAAATAGAACACAAGTTAAATCGTGCGAAAGAAAGAGTAAAAGAACGGAATGACAACAAAAGTATCGAACGTATTTCCTTTATATTTACTCCGATTTTATACTCCATATTATTTTGAAAAACTAGCCATACATACGCTAAATTCATTTCATAATAGGGAGTTTCAAGATTTATTTTTCTAGAATCCAACAAAAACACTTACAAAATGGAGTTTTTTTATGAATTACGTCACATTTGAGGGGATTTCTCTAAAAATAGACACCGTAGTTTATTACGTTTATGCCATAATATCTATCATTTTTTGACTCAGTTAAAGGGGTACAATTATTTTCTTATACACATAATGAAGAAGCGATTAATATTCTTATAAGAACACATATAAGTGAGAAAAAGAGGAAAAGATTTGCATATAATAAAAAATGACCTAGTTCTACACTAGGTCATTTTTTATTAACGAGGGATAGATTGCATTACAGATTGTAACGTTACTCTTTCTTCTTCTGTTAATGGAAGAAGTGGTAAACGTACAGAACCTACATCTAATCCAACCATTTGTAACGCTGTTTTTACTGGAGTTGGACTTGGCGCCATAAATAATGAATCAGTTACTCTTACAAGTAATTGATGTAATTTTTGTGCCTTCTTAAATTCTCCTGCTTGAAATGCTGTAATCATTTCTTGCATTTCGTTTCCGATAACATGAGAGGCTACCGAAACGATACCTTTCGCTCCAACTGCCATAGCTGGTAACGTTAAACCGTCATCACCGCTGTATACCGCAAAGTCGTCCGCTGTTTTTTCAATGATTTCTGTCATTGTTAACACATCGCCGCCGGCATCTTTAATAGCAACAATGTTTTCTATTTCTGATAAACGAACAACTGTATCAACGGAGATTTGTACAATAGATCGTCCTGGAACGTTATATAGCATAACCGGAAGCGGCGTACTTTCAGCAATTGCTTTAAAATGCTGATACATTCCTTCTTGACTCGGTTTGTTATAATACGGTGCTACTAGCATTACTGCATCCACACCAACTTCTGTTGCCTTTTTAGTTAAGTCAATAGAAGCATGCGTATTATTGCTACCTGTTCCAGCGATTACGGGCACTCTTTTATCGACAACAGATACGACATGGCGATATAACGCTACTTTCTCTTCTGAAGTTAATGTAGGAGATTCTCCTGTCGTTCCTCCTACCACGATTGCTGTTGTACCGTTATCAATTAAATAATTTACCAATTTCGTTGTCTTTGCAAAATCGATATTCCCGTTTATATCAAACGGTGTTACCATCGCGGTTGCAATTGTCCCAAAATCTATCATGGTCTCACTCCTTATTGTTCCAGTTGCTTTTCTTTTGAAAGCTCAAACGCACTATGTAATGCATTTACAGCCTCCACTAAATCAGTCTCTTTTACAAGAACCCAAATTGTTGTATGACTATCTGCCGATTGCAGGATTTGAATACCTTTTTCCGCTAAAGCTGTAACGATTTTCGCAGTAACCCCTGGGTATCCTGCCATTCCAGCCCCAACGATAGATACTTTTGCACAGTGTTCTGTCACAATTGGCTCATATCCAAGGTTCTGTAATAATTTAACTGCATGACTTGATACATTATCACTCACCGTATATGCTACGCCAGTAGGTGAAATATTAATTAAATCAACACTTATTCCTTCGTTCGCCATCTCTTTAAACACATGTTGTTGCAAATCATATGCCGTTTCTTTTGCAAGCACTTTAATTTGCGTTACGTTTGATACGTGAGCAATGCCCGTAACAGGACGTTCTTCTACATCACGACCTCTTGTAGCACCGTCATATGCTGAAATAAGCGTACCTTCACTATCAGAATACGTAGAACGTACACGAAGTGGCACTTTTGCATGCATCGCAATTTCAACTGCACGTGGATGAACGACTTTCGCACCTTGATAAGCCATGTTACAAATTTCGTTATACGTTACAGTTTGAAGATGACGTGCATCTTTTACAATACGAGGATCTGCAGTCATAACACCTTCTACATCAGTGAATATATCGATGTATTCAGCATGAAGTGCAACACCTAATGCTGAAGCTGAAGTATCACTACCTCCGCGTCCAAGTGTTGTCGTATCACCTTTTTTCGTTTGCCCTTGGAATCCTGTAACAACGATTACATCTACATTTTCTAACTCTTCATGTATACGATCGCAATTCATTTCAATAATCTTTGCATTCGTAAAGTCATCATTCGTTACAAAACCAGCTTGTGCACCATTTAATGCTGCTGCTTTTATACCGTTCTCATTCAACATATTAGAGAAAACAATTGCAGAGATTAACTCTCCACACGATAATAATAAATCTTGCTCACGTTTAGAAATAGTAGATTCCTCTTGATTTACAAGACTTAATAACGTATCCGTTGCATATGGTTCACCTTTACGGCCCATAGCAGATACGACAGTAACTACTTTATAACCAGCAGCTAATGATTTTTTTATATGATGAAGCGCATGCTTACGTCCATTATCATCACGTACTGATGTGCCACCAAATTTTTGAACAATTATTTTCATATTTTGCACCTTCTCTTAGCCGTTTACACTAATTGTAATTTTACTAAGCGCTCTGCAATTTGAACAGAATTCCATGCAGCGCCTTTTAATAAGTTATCAGATACGACCCAAAGATGGAATCCTTTATCGTTATTTAAATCTTTACGGATTCTTCCAACGAATACTTCGTTTTTACCTACTGCAGTAGCTGGCATTGGATATAACTGCTCTTCTGGATTATCTTGCAGAACAATACCTTCCGCATTTGCAAGTAAGCTCTTTAATTCTGCTACTGTTACGCCTTCTTTTTCTACTTCGATGTAAACAGACTCAGAGTGTCCTGATACAACTGGTAAACGTACACATGTTGCCGCTACTTCTAATTCAGGCATATGCATAATTTTTTTCGTTTCGTTAATCATTTTCATTTCTTCAAACGTAAATCCATTATCTTGGAATTTATCAATCTGTGGAATCGCATTAAAAGCAATTGGGAAATGCTTCTTATCACCTGATACAGGAAGAACATTTGCCTTAACTTCTTCGCCATTTAAGATTGCTTGTGATTGTTCATGCAGTTCTTCAATAGCTGCCGCACCAGCACCTGATACAGCTTGATATGTGGAAACGATTACTCGTTTTAAACCATATTGCTGACGAACTGGCTCAAGAGCTACTACCATTTGAATTGTAGAACAGTTTGGATTTGCAATAATACCATTATGTTCTTTTAAGTCGTTTTCATTTACTTCAGGTACAACAAGTGGCACGTTTTCTGTCATACGGAATGCACTTGTATTATCAACAACAATCGCACCGCGTTTTGCTGCTTCTGGCGCTAATTGTTTCGATACAGATCCACCAGCACTAAATAGTGCGATATCTACTCCTTCAAAGCTTTCAGGAGTTGCCTCTTGAACTGTAAATTCTTCGCCTTTAAATACAAGTTTCTTACCTGCAGATCGTTTAGATGAAAGTAACGTTAATTTCCCGATTGGAAATTCTCGTTTCTCTAAAGTATTTAACATTTGTTCACCAACTGCGCCGGTTGCTCCAACTACAGCGACATGAAAAGTTTTTTGCTTTTCCATCACTATGCCCCTTTCTAGATACCAATCCTTCTATAACTTAGAATCAGAAGGAGTATACAATACCCCTTCTAATCTTAATAACGTTAATTTTATCATATTCTACAGTAAGAATGATGGTTTCATCAAAAATTGTCCGTTTTTTTTCGTTTTTTAATTCATATATCTGAATTTTTCTACGACCACCGGTTGCAATTGCTTCCCTTGCAGCGCTTCTAACACTGTATCTTCCAGCAGCTCCATACGAGCTACCATTGAGTTCGGTTTTTTCTCTGGTGCATCTTGGCCGAATGGGACGAAGTAGATGTTTTTTGTTGCCATTAGGCGCATGAGATTTACTCCATTAAGCCCTAGAGCATCATTCGTCGAAACAGCCAATACGACAGGCTTGCCATTTCTTAACGTCGCTTTCGCTGCCATTAATACTGGAGAGTCTGTCATTGCATTTGCAAATTTACTCATAGAATTCCCTGTTAGTGGTGCAATTACCATACAATCTAGTGGAATTTTAGGTCCTAGTGGTTCTGCACCAACGATTGAATTAATTGCTTTAAAACCTGTTATTTCTTCAATCTTCTTAATCCACTCTGCTCCTTCTCCAAATCTAGTATTTGTTGATTGAACAGTGTAAGAAACAACAGGACGTACTTCTGCTCCCTCAGCAATTAATTTTTCTAAATGAGGCATTACTTCTTCGTACGTACAATGTGAACCTGTAAATCCGAAACCAATTCGTTTCCCCTTCAAACTCATTTCTTTTCCTCCTCCTTTGCAATTGCATCTGCTGCTAATAACTGAGAAAGAACATTTGCTAAAATTTGCCCAGCCGTTTTTGGGGCAACAATACCTGGTAATCCAGGTGCTAGCAATGCTTTGACTCCTCTTTTTTCCGCATATCTAAAGTCGGTACCGCCTGGTTTAGAAGCTAAATCAATCACTAACGTATGAGCTGGCATTTTTGCAATAACATTCGCTGTTACAACGAGATGCGGAATCGTATTAATTACAATATCGATATTTCCTACTTCTTTCTCTATGTCTTGCATATGAAAAGGAGAAAACATCATTTCTGTAATACGTGCAATATGTTCAGATCGTCTTGCTCCAACTTTGACATGGGCTCCTAATGATTGAAATGCTCTCGCAACACTCATTCCTGTTCTCCCAAATCCTAGAACCATTACATTGGACCCATGAATTGTATAGTCGGTATGTTGAATTACCATCATTAATGTACCTTCTACCGTTGGAATAGAATTGTATATTGCTACATCATCACGATCAAATAATTTAACAAGTTTTCGATTCGTAGTAGATACGAGATTTTCCAAGTAAGGTGTACCAATACCTGAATATATAGTAAAGTGTTCTGGTGTATTTTCAATTTGTTCTTTCGTTATTGAAACTTTTTCATTTGAAAAAATAGTATCTACTTCTCCTTTGGCATTTGTACCGGCAACCGGCAAAATAATTGCGTCTACAGAAGTGAAATCTAAATTTTGTATACTTTCTTTTGCTGCCCCTGTGAAACCATGATCTAACTGATCAAAACCTATCAAAGAAAGTTTCGCATCCAATTCAACTAGCTTACGAATTACTTCTAGCTGCCTTGCATCTCCTCCTATGACAGCAATATGCATCTCAGTCAACATTCCCTAATTCACCTTCTTTTTCTGTCATTTATAAGAAAAGTGCCTACTTTTTCTTTTTCCTCCACATCATATGTAATGTACGAGTTTATGGTGATTGAAAATCCAAATGCACATATGATTTATCAGGTTTCTATGTAGATACAAAAAAAGATGACCAAAATGGCCATCCTTCACTCCGAATTTGAACGATCTATACTATCACAAAGAAGCATATCGTGTCCGACTTTCTTTATTTGACTCCATGCCACTCTTACTTCTTGTGGTTCCTTTTTAAAACCTCCCCACTTCCCTACAGGTATTATAAGTGTTTGTATTTGTCCGTCTTTCTCATTAATCTCTAAATCCATATAACCTAAGGCTCCCATTTTTTCCGCTTTTTCTATATCTACAACCTCTTTACCGCTTAATTCACTTAATCGCATACTCACTCCACTCCCCTACTAAATTTTTCATTTGCATTGTCTATAATTAGTACCTATTCTATATGTATAAAAAAAATAACCTTCTCTCATTTAAAAAGAGAGAAGGTTATTTTCAGATACATCGTAAAAGTTGATTATAGTTTTATTCCTTTTGGAAGTTTTCCATCTGGACTAATTAATGCTGCAGAGAATTCATCTGTAAACATGTTACGAATTAACCCATCTACATTTTCTTTTGTTACAGTGTTTACACTTTCGATAATCTCATCAAGTGAACGATGCTTACGAAGTAGCAATTCATTTTTACCATTACGGCTCATACGACTATTCGTACTTTCTAAACTTAACATTAAGTTTCCTTTTAATTGCTCTTTACTATTAATAAGCTCTTTTTCTGTAATACCTGTATTTTTCAATGTTTCTAATGTTTCTTGCATTGTTTCATACAGTGTATCTAATTGTTGACTACCTGTTCCACCATACAGTGTTAACATACCTGTATCTTCATAAGAAGAATGGTAAGAAAATACTGAGTAAGCTAACCCACGTTGCTCACGTACTTCTTGGAATAAACGGCTACTCATACTACCGCCTAAAACGTTATTTAATACAATTAAGTTATAAATATCTTCGTGTCCCATTTGTAAGCCTTTATATCCTAAACATAAATGAGCTTGTTCTGTTTCCTTTTTACGTGCTACTTTGTTAAAATGGAAAATTGGACTATGTACTTGTTCACGGTTTGTTGTTCCTTCATAACTACCGAAATATTGCTCTACCGTTTGTAAGAAGGCTTCATCAATATTTCCTGCAACTGAAACAACTACATTTTCAGGTGTATAATGATCCTTAATATATTGGCGTAGCGTATCACCTGTAAACGTATCAAGTGTTTCTTCTGTTCCTAAAATAGGATATCCAAGCGGATGCGTTTCATATGTTGCTTTCGTTAACATATCATGCACAATATCGTCTGGAGCATCTTCGTACATTTTAATTTCTTCACATACGACATTCTTCTCTTTTTTCAATTCTTCTTCATCAAATGTTGAATTAAAGAACATGTCAGCTAATACATCTAAAGCATATTTAGCATGTTCATCTAGCACTTTTGCATAGTAACAAGTGTACTCTTTTGAAGTAAAAGCATTCACTTGCCCACCAATACTATCAAATGATTCTGCAATTTCGCGTGCACTACGTGTTTCTGTCCCTTTAAAGAACATATGCTCTAAAAAGTGAGAAATCCCGTTATTTTTTTCATTTTCATTTCTTGATCCCGCATGGATCCAAATACCAATCGCAACCGATCTTACAGTTGGTATATTCTCCATAACTATTCTTACACCATTTTTACAAGTATATTTTTTAATCAAAAACTTTCCTCCTACTGCCAGTTTCTCTAAATAAGTGCTATTATTTAATGATAACAAGTTTAAGGATGAATGTCATGCAAATGTATTTAATCCACACGTTTTTCATCCAGTAATTCTGTTATATTCCCTACTTTATATCCTTGTTCCTTCAATTTTTTAATCATTGTATCTAATGCTTCTGCCGTTGACGAAGTAGGATGCATTAATACGATAGCACCTGGGTGTATTTTTCTCATTACTCTCTGCAATAGTACATCTGGCTCAGGTCGCTTCCAATCGATTGTATCGACAGTCCACATAATCGTTCCCATTTGGAAATCATCAGCGATTTTCACGACTTCATCCCGAAAACTTCCACTCGGCGGGGCAAACCATCTCACCTTTTGATTCGTAGCAGCTTCAATCATTCGATTTGTTTTTTGTAACTGCTCTCGTATTTCATCAGACGATAGCGTTTTCATATTAGGGTGCGTATAAGAATGATTTCCGACTTCTTGATTTGCATCGACAATCATTTTTGCAAATCGTAAATTTTCTTTCACCCAACGTCCTTCTAAAAAGAAAGTCGCCTTCACATCATGCTTTTTCAATATTTCTAATATACGAGGCAAATACTCGTTTCCCCATGCCACATTTATTGTTAATCCCACCATCTTTTTATTCGGATGCCCCCTATAAATTGGAGCAGGTGATAAATCTTCTAAGTGGACACTCGGTGATACTTCCTTAAATTCAAGGTGTTTTTGATCAAATTCCTTTAGCTTCTTCATATTGTTATAGGATGCTTCCATATCAACTTGTCTTCCATTATATCCTGGTGTTGCTTTCCATATCTTATCAATCATCGCATTTTGAGGTGCAATCTCATATTGTTTTGCATGCTTTTGAATTTCTTCATATAAGTTATCCTGTGCAAAAACAGAATAAGAGCCTAAACTGACATATAAAGAAAATATACATATGTATGCCAATATACGAACTTTCATATAAACCCTCCCAAATTAACTATATAAAAAAACATTTTTCTTCTTATCTTTGTTAATTTGAGCGTTATAATGAAAACTATACCTATACTGACATAAAAATATATATAAATCATATTTTTACATAACAAAAAAAGCCAGTTAAACTGGCTTTCGCTTATTGCTGCTCTTGTTTGTTTTCTTCTTTAGCAGCTTCTTTTTCTTGCTCTTCTTTTAGCAATACTTTTCTAGATAGATTAACACGACCTTGCTTGTCAATCTCGATAACTTTAACCGTAATTACGTCACCGATTTTTACAACGTCTTCTACTTTACCTACACGCTCAAGTGCAAGTTCAGAAATGTGAACTAATCCATCTTTACCGCTGAATAATTCAACGAAAGCACCGAATTTCTCAACACGTTTCACTTTTCCTTCGTAGATTTCACCTACTTGTACTTCGCGAACGATATCTTCGATAATTTTCTTAGCTTTGTCGTTCATTTCTTGGTTTATTGAAGAAATGAATACTGTGCCATCTTGCTCGATGTCAATTTTAACGCCAGTTTCTTCAATAATTTTATTGATTTGTTTACCGCTCGGTCCGATAACGTCACGGATTTTATCTGGATTAATTGTCATTGTAATAATCTTTGGAGCGTACGCTGATAATTCAGTGCGTGGCTCTGGAATAACAGATAACATATGATTTAGAATGTGCACACGACCAACTTTCGCTTGTTGTAATGCCTCTTCTAAAATCTCACGAGATAGACCATCGATTTTAATGTCCATTTGTAGTGCAGTTACACCTTGTGCTGTACCTGCTACTTTAAAGTCCATATCACCTAAATGATCTTCCATACCTTGAATATCAGATAAAATTGTGTAATGCTCACCAGTTTTAACTAGACCCATTGCAATACCTGCAACTGGAGCTTTAAGTGGAACACCAGCATCCATCATTGCTAAAGTACTACCACAAATACTTGCTTGTGAAGTAGAACCATTTGATTCTAAAACTTCAGATACAAGACGTACTGTGTATGGGAAATCTTTTTCAGATGGAATTACAGGCTCAAGTGCGCGTTCTCCTAGTGCACCGTGACCGATTTCACGACGACCTGGTCCACGCATTGGTCTAGTTTCACCAACACTAAATGATGGGAAATTGTAATGGTGCATAAAGCGTTTTGATTCTTCTACACCAAGACCATCTAAAATTTGCACATCGCCTAATGCACCTAATGTACAAATACTTAATGCTTGTGTTTGTCCACGAGTGAACAAACCAGAACCGTGTGTACGAGATAAAATGCCAACCTCTGATGCTAATGGACGGATTTCGTCACCTTTACGGCCATCTGGGCGGATTTTTTCAACTGTAATAAGACGACGTACTTCTTCTTTTACAATTTTATATAAAATCTCATTTACTTGTCCTAATGTATCAGCGTCAGCTTCCTGCGCTTCGTAATGCTCAATAACACGCTTTTTCACTTCGTTAATTGCATCTTCACGTGCATGTTTCTCATGTACTTGAATTGCTGAATGCATATCTTCTTCAGCCATTTCACGTACAGCTTGGTTAAGATCAGCGTCAACTTCATAAAGTTTCACTTCTGATTTCTCTTTACCTACAGCTTGTACAATCTCTTCTTGGAATGCAATTAGACGTTTAATTTCGTCATGACCAAACATAATTGCTTCTAACATTGTTTCCTCAGGCACTTGATCTGCTCCTGCTTCAACCATGTTAATTGCATCTTTCGTACCAGCTACAACAAGGTGAATATCACTTTGTTCTTGCTGTTCTACTGTTGGGTTGATAACGAATTCGCCGTTAATACGACCAACTGTTGCACCCGCGATTGGACCTTCAAATGGAATATCTGAAATCGATAACGCTAATGAAGAACCAAGCATAGCTGCCATTTCAGAAGAACAATCTTGATCAACACTCATTACGATGCTGACAACTTGTACTTCGTTACGGAAACCATCTGCGAAAAGTGGACGGATTGGACGGTCGATTAAACGACTTGCCAAAATTGCTTTTTCACTTGGACGACCTTCACGTTTAATGAAACCGCCAGGAATTTTTCCGACTGCATATAAACGCTCTTCATAGTTTACTGTAAGTGGGAAGAAATCTACATTTTTTGCTTCTTTTGATGCAGTTGCTGTAGATAGAACCGCTGTATCGCCATATCTTACTAATACTGCTCCGTTCGCTTGTTTTGCAAGCTGACCAGTTTCAACTGTTAGCTGGCGACCAGCTAAATCTATCGAGAAGACTTGCTTTTCTTGACTCATTTAAGTACCCCTCTCAATTTAAAGTATTCAATTCTTCTATGTAAATGGATAGTATATCACAATATTCTACCTCTAGTATTGCCTAAAATTAAGTAAGCTATAAAGCGTAGAAGATATATTTTTACCTAACAAAAAAGCGGGAATATTCCCGCTTCTTTGACTATCGACGTAAGCCAAGCTTTGTGATTAATTCACGGTAACGTGTGATATCGCTATTACGAAGGTAAGTTAGTAAGTTACGACGTTTACCAACCATCTTTAATAGACCACGACGTGAATGATGATCTTTCTTGTGAGTACGTAAGTGCTCGTTTAGAGTGTTAATTTGCTCCGTTAGGACAGCAATTTGAACCTCTGGAGAACCAGTATCAGTCTCATGAGTTCTAAATTGTGCAATGATTTCATTTTTACGCTCTTGTGTTAAAGCCATCCTATTTCACCTCCTATTAATTAAACCCCCAATTACCTAGCAAGCGTCGGTGAGTCGCAATGCCAAGCAATGGTTGTCATAAAGTACATAACATAGAATACTACTTTTCATTTGAAAAAGCAAGTATATTCTTTTCGCTCACAAAATATTCTTGGGCTGTTTTCTTATCTTTTGCGATTTGTTCAACTAACTCATCAATACCGTTGAATTTCTTTTCTGCTCTTATACGCATATGCCACTCTACTGTAACATTTTGATCGTATATATCTTTGTTAAATTCAAATAAATGCACTTCAATTGATAATTGACGCTCATCTTCTTTAAAAGTCGGTTTATATCCAATATTACATACACCATCGTACCATTCACCGTGAACTTTTAATCTCACTGCATAAACACCTACAGGTGGCAATAAATACTCATCACTTAAACCTACATTAGCTGTTGGAAAACCAATTTGACGTCCACGTTTGTCGCCGTGTATAACTGTTCCCGCTACAGTATAGGCTCTACCTAAAATAGATGGAATTTGCTCCATTTCGCCATTTCGAATTAACTTTCGTAATGCTGTAGAACTTACTTTCTCTTCTTGAAATTCAACTTTTTCAATCACAGTCTGTGTAAACTCCCCTCTTGCATGAAATGGTAAAGTCTCCATCTTTCCTTTTCCTAAACGTCCATATGAATAATCAAACCCTGCTACTACATGCTTTACATTTAAACCAATAATATAATCATCTACAAATTGTTGCGGTAATAACCCTGCAAATGATTCATCAAATTTAATTACATATAATATATCGATTCCTAAGCTTTCGACTATTTTTTCTTTATCGCGCATCGGTGTAATATACTCCACATGCGCATCCTTTTTTCCTAAAACAACAGATGGATGAGGATGAAATGTCATAACTGCACTTTTATATCCTCGGTCGTCCGCTATTTTTTTCGCAGTTCGAATTACACATTGATGTCCTAAATGAATGCCATCAAAAAATCCTAATGCCATTACAGTAGGTGGTAATTCTAATTTATTTTGTTCATGTGGATGAGTTAAATGAATAAGTTTCACGCTTGAATTCACCTTTTTCTGTAATAATCCTTCCAATAATTCATTATAGCTTTAGTTCTTGATTATTCACAAGTACTTTCATCGGCTTTAACATACCAGGATGTTTCGGATGATGTTCATAAATTGCTAAGCAACGATCATTTTTATCAAACACTGTAATAAATGGTGCTGTTATTTCTAATTCATTTTTTAAGAACATACCATTCTTTATTTTCTCTGCTTGCTTTTCATCTACAACCATTTTTGGAAACTTACTTAATGCTTCATCAATTGAAATGAAGATAGACTCTACTGTTCCATTTTGCACGTTTTCTTCAATTTCTTCAAATGATATGCAATCTTCTAATAAAAATTCACCAGATGCCGTTCTTATAAGGTGCGACATATGTGATGGGAAACCAAGTTTTTCCCCGATCATTACAGCTAACGTTCTTACATATGTTCCTTTACTACACGTTACACGGAAACGGAATGAAATATTTTCTCCTTCAAAAACTTCACGATCATCAAGTAATATGAATTCATGAATTGTAATTGTACGAACTGGACGTTCCACCTCTTGCCCTGCTCTTGCATATTCGTATAATTTTTTCCCGTTTACTTTTACAGCCGAGAACATTGGTGGCATTTGTTCAATCGTGCCTGTTAATTCCGCAAGGACTTTCTCTACTTCCTTACGAGTAATAGTACGATCTACATTTTTCGTTTCAACAACCTCACCAGAAGCATCTTCAGTTGTCGTTGAAAACCCTAATGTTACTTCACCTTCATATGTTTTCGTTTCACTTGTTAAAAATTGTGCAATTTTCGTTGCTCTTCCAACGCAAATTGGTAATACTCCTGTTACATCAGGGTCTAATGTTCCCGTATGACCAATTCTCTTTTCTCGCAATATCTTTCTTAATTTAAATACACAATCATGTGATGTCATGCCTTTTGGCTTATGTAATAATACTACACCTTCCATATATGTTCACCTCATCATAATTCTCTCGTAGTAAATATCCAAAACTTATTTTGCATTGAAAAAATGGATAGACAAATGTCTATCCATTATTCTTCACGTTTACCGTCTTTATTAATTTCATGTAAAAGTGTATCAATTCGATGACCATATCCGATAGACTCATCAAACTCAAAGGTAATTTCTGGTGTTTTACGAAGACGAATACGTTGGCCAATTTCTGAACGAATAAAGCCTTTTGCCTTCGCTAAACCTTTTAAAGTATTTTCTTTCTGTTCTTCATCACCTAAAACAGAAATATATACTTTAGCAATTTGTAAATCACCACTCACTTGTACATCAGTTACTGTAACAAATCCAATACGTGGGTCTTTAATTTTACGACTGATAATGTCGCCTAATTCTTTTTTCATTTGCTCGCCCACACGGTTCGCACGTAATTTCATAACTCTTCACCTCATTCAATACCATTCCAAATGTGTTATTGTACGTTCAATTTCAGGAAATGAATCGATGTACTCAAGTACACGATTCATTTCTTTCTCACAGATAACACGATTTGAGGATACGGAAACAACTGCAATTTCTGTACGTTGCCATACATCTTGGTGCCCAACTTCAGAAACAGCTACATTATAGCGCTGTTTTACACGAGTTAACACACGTTGTAAAATTGCACGTTTCTCTTTTAAAGAATGCACATCGTAAATCATACACTCGAATGAGAGTGAAGCGATAATCATCGCTTCACTTCTTCCATAATGTACGCTTCAATGATGTCCCCTTCTTTAAGATCATTATATCTCTCAATTGTAATACCACACTCATAGTTTTGTGCAACTTCTTTTACGTCGTCTTTGAAACGTTTTAACGTATCAAGTTGTCCTTCGAAAATTACTACGCCGTCACGGATAATACGTACGCCACTATCACGCGTAATTTTACCGTCTGTTACGTAACAACCTGCGATTGTTCCAACTTTTGTTACTTTAAACGTTTGACGAACTTCTGCTTGACCGATTACTTTTTCTTCGAATTCTGGATCAAGCATACCTTGCATAGCTGCTTCAATCTCTTCGATTACTTTATAAATAATACGGTGTAAACGAATATCAACGTTCTCTAATTCAGCTGTACGCTTCGCGTTCACATCTGGACGTACGTTAAATCCAATTACAATTGCATTAGATGCAGAAGCTAAAATGATATCAGATTCTGTAATCGCACCTACACCAGTGTGAATGATTTTAACTTTTACGCCTTCAACATCAATTTTACGAAGTGATGCTGCCATCGCTTCAACAGAACCTTGTACGTCTGCTTTTACGATTAAGTTAATTTCTTTTACATCGCCCTCTTGGATTTGTTGGAATAAATCTTCAAGGCTTAATTTAGATTTCTCACCACGTTGTGCAACTAACGCTTCTTGTGCACGTGATTCACCAATTTGACGAGCTTTCTTCTCATCAGCAAATGCCATGAAACGATCTCCAGCCTGTGGTACTTCGTTTAAACCAGTAATTTCAACAGGGGTTGATGGACCAGCAACTTTTACACGACGACCAATATCACTTACCATTGCACGAACACGTCCGAATGAAGTTCCAACAACGATTGGATCTCCAACTCGAAGCGTACCATTTTGAACAAGTAATGTCGCGATAGTTCCTTTACCTTTATCAAGCTGTGCTTCGATTACTGTACCAGTTGCATAGCGGTTTGGATTTGCTTTATATTCTTCTACTTCACTTACAAGAAGGATCATTTCTAGTAAGTTGTCAATGCCTTCGCCTTGAATTGCAGAAATTGGTACGAAAATAGTATCTCCGCCCCAAGCTTCTGGAACTAATTCATATTCAGTTAGTTCTTGCATTACGCGATCAGGGTTTGCAGCTGGTTTATCCATTTTATTCACAGCAACAATAATTGGTACTCCTGCTGCCTTCGCATGGTTAATTGCTTCAACCGTTTGTGGCATAACACCGTCATCCGCTGCAACAACAAGGATTGTAATATCCGTTACTTGTGCCCCACGAGCACGCATCGTTGTAAATGCTGCGTGACCAGGTGTATCTAAGAATGTAATCTTCTTATCGTTTACTTCAACTTGATATGCACCGATATGCTGAGTAATTCCACCCGCTTCGCCTGCAGTTACTTTTGAGTTACGAATAGAATCCAGTAATGTTGTTTTACCATGGTCAACGTGTCCCATGATTGTAACTACAGCTGGACGTTCTTTTAAGTTCTCTTCATCATCTTGCTCATCAATGAATGTTTCAAACTCAGTCTCGCTTACAATTACTTCTTCTTCTACTTCAATACCGTAGTCGTTAGCAATTAACTCAATTGTATCTTTATCCAAGTCTTGGTTAATTGTTGCCATAATTCCAAGCATGAAGAGCTTCTTAATAATTTCAGATGGCTCTTTGCTTAATTTTTTAGCAAGATCTCCTACTGTAAGGCTTCCAGAGAAAGTAATTTTATCTGGTGTTTCTACAATTTGAGTTTGTTGTCTACCAGCAAAGTTCTCTTGACGTTTGTCTTCGTTTCCTTTGCCTTTTTTCTTTTTCTTATTGCTGTTCTTTTTACTGCGAACAACTTTTTCTTCTACTTCAAACTCATCTGCAACAGAAGGTTTTTCAGTTTGATATTCATTATCTAATTTATTTACTACTTCATCGTCTAACATTGTCATATGATTCGAAACCTCGATATTCATTTCTTTTAGTTTTGTCATAAGATCTTTACTTGAGATATTATGTTTTTTTGCATATTCATGCACTCGAATTTTACTCATACCTTCACCCCCGGTAATTTGTATCGAGCATGCTACGCAGCTTTTTCGCAAAGCCTACATCTAACACAGCTACAACGACTCGCTCATCTCTCCCAATCGCATGCCCTAATTGTTGTCGATTTTCGACCTTTCTCATTGGTACGTTGTAGTACTTAGTTTTATCTGTGATGCGTTTTGTAGTATTTACTGACGCATCTTCAGATAGCAATACAAGTTTTGCTTTGCCACTTCGTACTTCTTTTAAAACGAGTTCTTCACCCGAAATAATTTTCCGAGCCCGGTTTGCTAGTCCTAAAAACGATTTCCAATCGGACACTTATTTCGACTCCTTCTCAACAAGCTCAAGAAGCTCTTCATATAAAGAACCGTCGATTTTCGCTTTTAGATGATGTTCCAAAACATTTTTCTTTTGAGCTTGAAGAATGCTCTCCTTGTCCTTCGACAAGTAAGCACCTCGTCCTGATTTTTTCCCAGTTAAATCAATGGACACTTCTCCCTCTTTGGAACGAACAATGCGAACGAGCTCTCGTTTTGATTTCATTTCTTGCGTTGCAACACATTTTCGTAACGGAACTTTTCGATTGCTCATACTCATCACCTCTATTCGATTTCGTCTTCCACTGAATCGAATCCAAATGCGATTACGCTATCTTCTTCTGTTACAATACCAAGTTGTTTCGCATCAGACTCACTCTTAATATCAATTTTCCAGCCTGTTAATTTAGCTGCAAGACGTGCATTTTGTCCACGCTTACCGATAGCTAATGATAACTGGTGGTCTGGAACAACTACTGTTGTCGCTTTTTCTTCTTCATCTACAAGTACTTTAACAACTTGTGATGGGCTTAATGCATTTGCAACATATTCAACTGGATCATTTGACCAGCGGACGATGTCAATTTTTTCACCTTTTAATTCGTCTACAATGCGTTGTACACGTTGCCCTTTTGGTCCTACACAAGAACCAACTGGATCAACATCAGTGTTCTCTGCATATACAGAGATCTTAGAGCGATCGCCAGCTTCACGTGCTACAGAACGAATTTCTACAGTTCCATCATAGATTTCAGGAACTTCCATTTCGAATAAACGTTTTAAAAGACCAGGATGTGTACGTGATACGTAAATTTGTGGTCCTTTTGTCGTTTTTTCTACTTTCGTAATGAATACGCGAATACGATCATGTGGTTTGTATTGCTCATTAGGCATTTGCTCACTTACAGGTAATAAAGCTTCTACTTTTCCTAAGCTTACATAGATGAAACGAGCATCTTGACGTTGTACAATACCTACCATAATATCTTCTTCACGGTCACTAAACTCAGAGTAAATAACACCGCGCTCTGCTTCACGCACTCGTTGTGTGACAACTTGTTTTGCAGTTTGTGCTGCAATACGACCAAAGTCTTTTGGTGTTACTTCAATTTCTAGTACGTCACCATCTTGGTAGTTTGGATTAATTTGTCTTGCTTCCTCTACAGAAATTTCAAGACGTGGATCAAACACATTGTCTACTACGTCTTTACGTGCTAAAACTTGAATTGTTCCCACTTCTGGGTTAAAGCTCACACGAACGTTTTGTGCTTGATTAAAATTGCGCTTATAAGCAGAGATTAAAGCTGCTTCAATCGCATCAATAATAATGTCTTTGCTAATGCCTTTTTCAGATTCTAATACGAGCAAAGCATCTAATAACTCAGTGCTCATGAAGATCCCCCTTCTAACTAAAACGTAACAGCAAGTCGCGCATTTGCGACTTTATCCATCGAAATTTGGATTTCTTTTTTACGTGTTTTAATTGTTAATAATAATGTTATTGTTGTACCATCGTAAGAAAGCAGTTTTCCTTCAAACATCTTTTCACCATCAATCGGCTCATATGTTTTAATTGCCACTTGTTTTCCTACCGCTTGCTGGAAGTCTTTTTCTTTCTTTAATGGGCGTTCCGCTCCAGGAGATGATACATCCAAAAAGTAAAGATGAGGAATTGGATCCTCTTTATCTAAAGCTTCGCTTAAACGTTCACTTACCGCACCGCATTCTTCAATGTCGACTCCCTTTTCAGAATCGATGAATACGCGTAAGAACCAGTCTTGTCCTTCTTTCACATACTCTACATCTACAAGTTCAAGATTTAACTCTTCAACGATCGGCTGCGCAAATGCTTCTACAACTTCTGTGACTTTCTTATCCATAAACAGCCTCCTTCCTGCCGTCATGTACCATTTAAAAGAAGAAGACCCCGCCACTTTAAAAACGGTCTATCTTATTCTTTCTCGTTAGCTAACAAAAGCCCCTGCTGTTCAGCAGGGATTATCTGTCTTAGTATTACCAAATTTAAGAAGTAAAACTTGTAACAAAATATGTATATACGACAGAAATCTTTTACCTATCTACGTAGAGAAAACATAGATAGTAACACGAAAGAGTGGGTTTCCCCACTCTTTTCTTTACACAATATACATGACATGGTTATCTCGGTTAATAGTATATCATAGGAAATGTTGATTTGCAAAGACTTTTCCTACCTACTAGAACAGTGATAACTGGTTTTGATCCGGTAAATCTCCTAAACAACCTTGACTATCTAAATACTCAATAATTGTTTTCGAAACCTTACTACGCTGCTGCAAGTCCTCTTTTGATAAGAAGTCTCCATTTTTACGTGCTTCCACAATACTTAAAGCTGCGTTTGTACCAAGACCAGGTACCGCATTAAATGGAGGAATTAATGTGTCTCCATCAATAATAAATTCTGTTGCATGTGAGCGGTATAAATCCACCTTTTGGAATGAGTATCCACGCTCACACATTTCAAGTGTCATTTCTAGTACTGTTAATAAACTCTTCTCTTTCGGCGCAGCATCGAGTCCCTTTTGAGCAATTTCATCAATTCTTGCACGTATAGATGCTGAACCTTTCGCCATTGCCTCTACATCAAAATCATCTGCACGAACTGTAAAATATGCGGCATAGAATAACAGTGCAAAATGTACTTTAAAGTATGCGATACGTACAGCCATAAGTACGTAAGCAGCCGCATGGGCTTTAGGGAACATGTATTTAATCTTCTTACATGAATCAATATACCAACCTGGTACATTATTATTTTTCATGTCTTCTTCCCATTCTTCCGGTACACCTTTACCTTTACGAACCGACTCCATGATTTTGAAGGCTAATGATGGATCTAGACCTTGATAGATTAAATATACCATGATGTCATCACGACAACCGATAACTTCGCTCAGCGTACATGTACCGTTATAAATTAACTCGTTTGCATTACCAAGCCATACGTCAGTACCATGTGATAGTCCAGAAATTTGGACTAACTCTGAGAATGTCGTCGGTTTTGTCTCTTCTAACATCTGTCTTACGAATTTTGTACCAAACTCTGGTATACCAAGTGTACCTGTTTTACAGTTAATTTGCTCTTCCGTTACCCCTAACGATTCTGGACCAGAGAAAATTTTCATTACTTCTGGATCATCCGTTGGGATTGTTTTCGGATCAATACCACTTAAATCTTGTAACATACGAATAACGGTCGGATCATCGTGTCCTAGTATATCAAGTTTTAATAAATTATCATGAATCGAGTGGAAATCAAAATGCGTTGTTCTCCATTCAGCACCAATTGAATCAGCTGGGTACTGTATTGGTGAGAAATCAAAGATATCCATGTAATCTGGCACAACGATAATACCGCCTGGATGCTGTCCTGTTGTACGTTTTACACCGGTACACCCTGCTACTAAGCGATCAATCTCTGCATTTCGAATCGTTAAGTTATGATCATTTGCATAACCTTTTACATATCCGTAAGCAGTTTTTTCCGCAACTGTACCAATCGTTCCTGCACGATATACATAGTCTTCACCGAACAGGACTTTCGTATAGTTATGGGCACGTGGTTGGTATTCCCCGGAGAAGTTCAAATCGATATCGGGCACCTTATCTCCTTTAAATCCAAGGAACGTTTCGAAAGGAATGTCATGTCCATCTTTTACATATGGAATATTACAAGCAGGACATTCTTTATCTGGTAAGTCAAAACCAGAACCTACAGAACCATCATTAAAGAATTCTGATTGCTTACACTTCGGACATACATAGTGTGGTGGTAATGGGTTTACTTCTGTAATTTCCATCATCGTTGCAACAAATGATGACCCTACCGATCCACGCGAACCTACTAGATATCCGTCTACTAACGATTTTTTCACAAGCTTATGTGAAATTAAATAAATTACGGCGAATCCATGCCCAATAATACTTTTTAATTCTTTTTCTAAACGTGCTTCTACAATTTCCGGTAGCTCTTCACCATAAATGCTACGCGCCATTTTATAACTCATATCACGCGTTTCATCATCAGCACCTTCAATTTTCGGTGTGTATAGATCGTCTTTTACTGGATGCACATCACCAATTAATGACGCAATCTTTTGTGTATTTGTTACAACAACTTCTTTCGCTTTGTCTTCACCTAAGAATGAAAAACATTCTAACATCTCATCAGTTGTACGGAAATGTACTGGCGGTAATGAATGTCGATTTAACGGATTGGCTCCGCCCTGCGAACTGACTAGAATTTTACGATACATCGCATCCTCAGGGTCTAAATAATGCACGTTTCCTGTAGCAACAACTGGTTTATCTAACGTCTCACCTAGTTTTACTAAATTAGAAATAATTGTTTTTAATTGACCTTCGTCTCGAACAAGCTCACGTTCTACTAAATGACGCAACACCTCTGGAGGCATTACTTCAATGTAATCATAGAACTGGGCAATTTCTTCTACCTCTTCAGGTGCCTTTTGCATCATTGCCTCGAACACTTCACCTTTATCACAAGCCGTTCCTACTAAAATCCCTTCACGATATTTTTTTAATAGTGATCTCGGCACACGTGGTACACGGTAAAAGTAATTAAGGTGAGAATATGAAACAAGTTTATATAAATTTTTCAATCCAACATCTGATGTGGCAAGTAACGTCATATGACTTGGACGGCCACGCTTATACGCATCCCCTTGTCCCATGCTATCATTTAATTGATCGTGATATTCAAATCCCTTTTCAATTACGTCTTTCAACATTTTCACAAGTAAATATCCCGTCGCTTCTGTATCATAAATCGCACGGTGATGTTGTGTTAATTCAATATCAAGTTTTTTACACATCGTATTTAATCGATGATTTTTCATTTCTGGGAATAAAAATCGTGCAAGTTCTAACGTATCAATAACTGGATTATTCGTTTTTTCTAGTCCAGCCTTTTTAAAACCTACGTTAATAAAGCCCATATCAAAGCTCGCGTTATGGGCAACAAGTGTATGGTCGCCCATCCATTCCTCAAACTTTTTAAACACTTCGTCCACTTCAGGTGCATCAGTTAACATATCATCCGTAATACCTGTCAATTCAATAATCGTCGCTGATAATGGTTGATGTGGATTTGCGAAAGATTCAAAGCGATCAATAATTTCGCCACCCTTTACTTTTACGGCAGCCAACTCAATGACTGTATCGTATACAGCTGATAAACCTGTCGTCTCAACGTCGAAAACAACATACGTTTCCTCTGCAAGTAAACGATGCGCTTCGTTATACGCTATCGGTACACCATCATTAACTAGATTTGCTTCTACACCATATATAACTTTAACACCAGCCTTCTTCCCTGCAGAATACGCCTCTGGGAAGGACTGAGCCACGGCATGATCTGTAACCGCAATAGCCTCATGTCCCCATTTACCAGCTTGAGCAACAAGCTTAGAAACTGGAGTGACAGCGTCCATTTGACTCATCGGAGTATGGAGATGCAGCTCTACTCGTTTTTCGCCTTCTGGTGCTTTATCTTTACGAGACGGTCCTGTTATTTCATTAATATCATTTGCAATCATTACTAAATCTCGAACGAATGTATCGTTTTGAACAGAACCACGCGCTTTCACCCACATTCCTTTTTTCAAGGATTGCAGCATTGGAATATCTTCTTTGTCACGCGAGAACATTTTGATCATAATAGAATCCGTATAATCCGTTATTTTTAAAGTTAATAACGTACGCCCACTACGAAGCTCTTTTGTTTCTACATGGAAGACATATCCTTGAACCGTTTTTCTTCTTTCTTCATCTTGAATTTCTCGCATCGGTGTAATCTCTTCATCTGGCTTAATAAGATACCCGAGTGTAATCGGTCCTTCATACACAACGCTGCTTTCTTCAGCTTGCTTCTTCGCCATTTCTTCCATAGCTTGTATAACACGCTCACGGTCTTCTTGCTGCGTTTGTTCACGAAACTTTTGCATTTCTTCTGTATTTTGCTGTATATGTGTGTCTAACTGAAAACGCGGGAATCCAAAAACTTCGTATTGATCCCCTACTGGTTTCGCAACGTTTTTCTTTAAAGCCGTAGACTCCAGCTCGTTATTTACATTTATTAACAACTTCACTCCATTCACCTGTGGAAGCTGCTTCTTTAAGTATGCGAACATAGGTGAAAATGTAATTCGTTCCGTACAAAGCGGCCAATACGCCCTCACTTCTTCTTCTGTAAATTGTTTATTCTCTGTTTCTAATGCAAATGTTGTTCTTGCAATATGAGAAAATGATTGCTTAAGCTTTGTTTCTAGCAATTCATATAATTCTGTAGGCAAAATACGTGGCACTTGTAAATCAAAATGCCAACTTTTATTCGCTTTATCAATAACGAGCCTTTCAATACCACCGCCTTGTAAATATTGATTTATAAGGTCGTCTGGTATTTGCAACTGCTGGAGCAAAATTTGAAATCGCTCTTGTTGTTCATTTGTTAAAGACATAAGCACTCTCCTTCCATTTGCTATTATAAATTGAAACGTACCACAAAGAAAGATTTCTCACCTCTTCTTTTACAAAATACGTTTACAAAGAAAGAGAAGGTACCCCATTACGAGGTACCCCTTCTTATTTTAAAATATTTGCAATATATGTTTGAAGTTCTTCTACTTTTACTTCTTCAGACTCACCTGTAGCACGTACTTTCACTTCTACAATACCTTCGTCTGCTTTTTTACCAACTGTAACACGAACTGGAAGACCGAATAAATCTGCATCTGCAAATTTAACACCTGCACGTTCTGCACGATCGTCTAATAACACTTCATAGCCTTGTTCTTGTAATGAGTTGTAGATATTTTCACCCATTTCACGTTGTGCATCAGATTTCATATTTACTGGAATTACATGCACATGGAACGGTGCTACCGCTTTTGGCCAAACTAAGCCGTTCTCATCGTTAAATTGCTCTGCAATTGCTGCTACTGTACGAGATACACCGATACCGTAACAACCCATAATAAGTGGTTGTGTTTTTCCATTTTCATCTAGGAATGTTGCGTTCATTGCTTCACTATAACGAGTTCCTAATTTGAATACATGACCAACTTCAATTCCGCGTGCGAAAAGAATTGTTCCGTTTCCATCTGGAGATTGGTCTCCTTCTTGAATAAAGCGTAAATCTGTATATTGACTTACTTTAAAGTCACGTTCTGGATTTACATTTACATAATGGAACCCTTCTTCATTCGCTCCTGAACATCCGTTAACAATTGATGCTACAGCGTGATCAGCAATAATTTCGATATCACCTGTTACATTAATCGGTCCTAATGAACCAACTTCACAATTTAATAATGCTTTTACTTCTTCATGAGAAGCAAGCTCAACAACTGAAGCGCCATATACATTTTTCACTTTCACATCGTTTACTTCGTGATCACCACGAACAAGTACAACTACTAATTTCTCATCTACTTTAAACACCATAGACTTAATGCACTTGTCAGCTGCAATGTTTAAGAATGCAGATACTTCTTCAATTGCTTTTTGGTCTGGTGTTGCTACTTTTTCAAGTGCTTTTTCTGCTTCGTCACTCTTCGTATACGTAGCTACAACAGGAGCCATTTCGATGTTTGCTGCATAATCAGATGTGTCAGAGTATGCAATTGTATCTTCACCAACATCAGATAATACCATAAATTCATGTGTATCTTTTCCGCCCATTGCTCCAGAATCAGCAATAACTGCACGGAAATTCAAGCCACAGCGAGCAAAAATGTTAGAGTATGCTTTATATAAGCGATCGTATACTTCATCTAAGCTCTCTTGTGTAGCATGGAAAGAGTATGCATCTTTCATTAGAAACTCTCTTCCACGTAATAAGCCGAAACGAGGTCTTTGCTCATCACGGAATTTTGTTTGAATTTGGTATAATGTTAACGGTAATTTTTTATATGATTTCACTTCATCACGCACAAGATCCGTAATTACTTCCTCATGTGTCGCTCCTAATGCGAATTCACGAGCGTTACGATCTTTCATACGCATTAATTCAGATCCGTAAGAATACCAACGACCTGATTCTTGCCATAATTCTGCAGCTTGCATAGCTGGCATTAATAATTCTACAGCTCCTGCGCGCTCCATTTCTTCTCGAACGATACGTTCTACTTTGTGTAATACTTTTAATCCAAATGGTAGGAAGCTATAAATACCAGAAGCATTTTGACGCATAAAACCTGCACGAAGTAATAACTGATGACTCTTAATTTCAGCATCAGCTGGAACTTCACGTAATGTAGGACTGAATACCATACTTTGTTTCATTTATTTGCACCTCTTCATTTTACTCTTACACGCAGTAAAACCCCTCACCTCGAGTTAGGTGAGGGATTTTATTCTACGAGCTCTATTTCATTATAAGTTTCACTTTATTTTACAAGAAAAACTTACGAATGTCATTCCAAGTTACAACTAACATAAGTAACATTAATAATGCAAAACCAATAAAGTGAACCATTCCTTCTTTTTGGCGATCAATTGGTTTCCCTCGTAACGCTTCAATTAAGAAGAAGAATAAACGGCCACCATCTAAAGCAGGAACTGGTAATAAATTAAATAAACCAAGATTAATGCTTAGAACTGCAGCTAAACTTAGTACACGCGTAAACCCATAATCTACAACTTGATCTGTTAGATTATAAATTCCTACTGGACCTGACAACTCATTAATAGAAAATTGACCAGTTACTAATTTAACAAGAGATTCAAAAATTAGTTTCGTCCATTGGTACGTTTGTTCAAATCCTGATTTAATAGAACCCATTACTGTTTTCTCTACAGGAGAATAAACACCGATTCTACCAACTTCGTCTTTTCCTTCTTTATCGAGTGTTGGCGTTACTTTCACATTAAACTGTTCATTATCACGCTTTACTTGTAACGTAATTTCTTTATTTGGGTTTTCACGTACAATAGTAACAACATCTTTCCATGTACTTGTGTTTTTCCCATCAATAGCTTGAATTGTATCATTCTCTTTCAATCCAGCTTGCTGTGCTGCACTGTTATCCATCACTTTTCCGACCATTGGTTTGTCAATAGGGACCCCTTGTACAAATCCAAGAATCACAAAAATAACAAATGCTAAAATGAAGTTCATTGCAGGACCCGCGAAGATTGTTAAAGCGCGTTGCCCTAGTTTTTTCGAGCCAAATTGTCTATTATACGGAGCAATTTGAATTTCTTCCCCCGCAGTAATAATACGAGCCTTTTCATTCACTCGGAATGTTTGAAGCTCTTCCTCGTACTCTTCATAGCCCGAAATTGTTAAATTATGCTCCAAATCAGCTTGTTCGACTTCAATAACACGAACATTTGGATACTTTTCATATCCATCAAAAACTAATTTCACAACTTCGTCTTTTTCATTTAATACAAGGCCAACCTTTTTCCCAGGCTTTAACTCAACTGTGTCCGCATCCTCGCCAGCCATTCTTACATAGCCACCAAGGGGCAGTAATCGAATCGTATACACCGTTTCATTCTTTTCAAATGAGAATATTTTCGGACCAAAACCAATCGCAAACTCGCGGCATAAAATACCTGCTCTTTTTGCGAAATATAGATGCCCTAGCTCATGGAAAAATACGAGTGCACCGAAAATTAATATAAAGGCAATCGCTGTATTCAATTCCATAACCACCTTTGCTAAATTTGTTCCATCACAAACCGTCTTGTGGCCGCATCAATTTCCAAAATTTCCTCTAAGCTCGGTCGTGCAATGACATTGTGATGGTTCATTGCTTTTTCAATGAGGTCTTCCACTGTTAAGAAATCAATTCTCTTTTGTAAAAAGGCTTCAACAGCTACTTCATTCGCTGCGTTCATTACAGCTGGCATACTTCCACCTGCTTTTCCAGCTTCATACGCAAAACGTAAACAACGGAATCGTTCTTGGTCCATTTTCTCAAAATGCAACGTCCCTATTTCCCATAAGTTTAACTGTTTTGTGTCTGAAAGAGGCAATCTATCAGGATATGTAAGTGCGTATTGAATTGGTACTCGCATATCAGGTGAACCAAGCTGCGCCATTACACTACGATCTTCAAATTCAACCATAGAATGGATAATACTTTCTTTATGTAAAACAACATCGATTTGCTCATAAGGGATACCAAAAAGCCAATGTGCTTCAATTACTTCTAGTCCCTTATTCATCATTGTAGCAGAATCAATTGTAATTTTCGAACCCATTGACCAGTTTGGATGTCGAAGCGCATCTTCTACGGTCACATGATGCAATTCATCCCTCGTTTTATCGCGGAAACTTCCACCAGAAGCCGTTATAATAAGACGAGAAATTCTTTTTTCATTTTCACCATTCAAGCATTGAAAAATAGCCGAATGTTCACTATCAACTGGAAGTAACGAAACATTATGTTTTCGTGCTGCTTCCATTACAAGATGTCCTGCAGTTACTAACGTTTCTTTATTTGCAATTCCAATTGTTTTTTTCGCCTCAATTGCACGAAGTGTTGGTAACAACCCTACGCTACCTACAACAGCATTTACTACAATCTCCGCATCTGGATGTAATGCTACTTCTAAAAGTCCTTCACTACCATATACAATTTTTGTATTACCAGAAACAGATTGTAATTTTAAAACATCTTCCTCTCTTTGCACAGAGACGATTTGCGGAGAAAATTCTTGAATTACCTTTACTGCGTAGTCAATATTTTTCCCTACAGAAAAAGCAACGAGACGGAATTGGTCTGGGTGCGAGCGTAATACATCTAAAGTTTGTGTACCAATTGATCCGCTTGCACCTAATAAACTAATGTTTTTCATGACTCCAACCCCTCGTTCATTTATTAATTATATTGTAATAAGAAGTAGAGAATTGGTAAAACGAATAACCAACTATCTGTTCGGTCTAATATACCACCATGCCCAGGTAAAATTGTACCTGAATCCTTTACGCCATAATGACGTTTAAAAGCAGATTGTACTAAATCACCAATTTGTCCAAAAATAGAAATAATAATTGTCAGCACAATTAAAATTACTACATTCGATTCGACTGGGAAGAACACGTTGTAAACAAGTGCCACAATAATTCCACAAACGATGCCCCCTAATGAACCTTCAATCGTTTTATTTGGACTGATTTCTGGCCACAATTTTCTCTTGCCCAATGCTTTTCCTACGAAATATGCGCCTGAATCAGTAGCCCATATAACAAATAATGCGCAAAATACATATTTAATTCCTAATATTCTCGTTTCATTTAAATATAAGAATCCCATTGCCACATATGTCGTTGCCATCAGTAAAAATGAAGCATTATCAAAAGTAAATGTATTCTTAGAAAGGACTGTATATGATAAAAGTAATAAAACAATCACAAATGTGATTTCCAATTTACCTAATCCAATCCATGTAAACAGTTCTGATGCACTACTTGGAATTAAAAGAATCCACAATAATACTGCAGCTAAAACTGTCGGTACTGAAATAAGCGTAAGCTTATTCATACGAATTAATTCATATAAACCTATAGAAGCAAGTGCATACACTAAAACCGTAAAAGGCACGCCACCGTATATTACGATGGGAATGAATAGCGCGGCAGCAACCACTCCAGTAATAATTCTCTGTTTCACTACCAAACCCTCTCTTTCTACACGCCTCCGAATCTGCGCCCTCTATGTTGAAAGTCAGTAATCGCATTTAGCAAATGTTCTTCTTTGAAGTCTGGCCAATACACGTCTGTAAACCAAAACTCCGAATATGCAATTTGCCATAACATGAAATTACTAATACGTAGCTCTCCGCTTGTTCGGATTAACAACTCTGGATCAGGTAAAGAACTCGTCATTAAGTAGGAGGAAAGCATTTCTTCACTTACCTCTTCAGAACGAATTTTTCCTTCCTCATTATCTTTCATCATATGTTGCACAGCAGAAACGATTTCATCTCGACTTCCATAGTTTAACGCGAAATTAAGAATTAATCCCGTATTCTCTTTCGTATCTTCCATGGCTTTCTCCATCGCTCTGCGTGTATGCGTAGGAAGACGATCTTTTTGCCCTATTACTCGGACTTGTACGTTTTCTTCAATCAATTCTGGTAAAAATGTACCTAGAAATTCTTCTGGAAGCTTCATTAAATAATCAACTTCCTTTTTCGGTCTTTTCCAGTTCTCAGTTGAAAAAGCATAAAGAGTTAACACTTTCACATTAAGTTTACTTGCAAATTTTGTAATTTTCTTTACAACTTGCATACCTTCATGATGTCCCGCAATACGAGGCATTGCTCTCCTCTTTGCCCATCTTCCATTCCCATCCATAATGATGGCAATATGTTCTGGGATATATCCTTTTTTCACTTCTTCAACGAGATGATCAAACGATGTGTCCTTTTTACCTTTAAAAAAAGGAAAGTTTTTAAACATCATTCATACCCTCCAGCAAGCAGACGTATGCCTAAAAGTGTAAAAAGACCCCCTTAAGAAGAGGGTCATAATTGCGAAGTTATCGCTATTACACTTCCATGATTTCTTTTTCTTTGTTTTTTGCGATTTCGTCAACTTTTGCAATATATTTATCTGTTTCTTTTTGGATATCTTCAGTATATCCTCTTAAATCATCTTCTGTAATCTCGCCAGCTTTTTCAAGCTTCTTAAGATCATCATTTCCGTCACGACGTACGTTACGAACAGCAACTTTAGCTTCTTCAGCATATTTTTTCACAACTTTTACAAGATCACGACGACGTTCTTCTGTTAATGCAGGGAATGCAATACGAATTACAGTTCCATCATTAGAAGGATTTAAGCCTAAATCTGCTTTTAAAATTGCTTTTTCAATATCACCGATAGAAGTTTTATCATAAGGTTGAATTACTAGTAAACGCGCTTCTGGAACTGTAATGTTCGCTAATTGCACAACTGGTGTTGGTGCACCATAGTAATCAACTTGTACCTTATCTAATACAGACGCGTTTGCACGGCCAGCACGAACTGTTGCTAATTCACGAGAATAAGCAGCAACTGCTTTTTCCATTTTTTCATTTGAAGACTTCAATACTTGTTGTCCCATATTTATTTCCCCCTTACCACTGTTCCGATATTTTCGCCTAAAACGGCACGTTTAATATTACCTTTTTCCATAACTGAGAATACAATTAATGGAATATCATTATCCATACATAGAGAAGAAGCTGTAGAATCCATTACACCTAAACCTTCTTTTAATACGTCTAAGTAAGTAAGCGTTTCATATTTCGTAGCTGTTGGATCAATAGATGGATCCGCATTATATACACCATCTACATTGTTTTTCGCCATTAAAATTACATCTGCTTCAATTTCTGCCGCACGTAATGCTGCTGTTGTATCTGTAGAGAAGTATGGGTTACCTGTACCTGCTGCAAAGATAACAACACGTTTTTTCTCTAAGTGACGAACTGCTTTACGACGAATGTAAGGTTCTGCAACTTGACGCATCTCAATTGAAGTTTGTACACGAGTTTGAATTCCGATATTCTCCAAGCTATCTTGAAGAGCTAATGAATTCATAACTGTCGCTAACATGCCCATGTAATCTGCCCCTGCACGATCCATGCCCATTTCACTTCCAATTTTCCCACGCCAAATGTTACCGCCACCAACAACAACAGCAACCTCTACATCAAGTTCTGCAATTTCTTTTACTTGTTCCGCAACTGACTTAATAACAGTTGGGTTAATTCCAAATCCTTGCTCTCCAGCTAAAGCTTCTCCACTTAGCTTTAAAACGACACGATTATATTTCGGTTTACTCATAATGAACCTCCAATTGCTTACATCTTTATTTTAAAAAAGGGAACACAATGTGTTCCCTAATCTGTATTAGTTGCTACCTTTTACTTGGTTCATTACTTCTTCAGCAAAGTTGTCTTCGCGTTTTTCGATACCTTCACCAACAGCGTAGCGAACGAATCCTTTTAATGTTCCGCCTTTAGACTCAACGAACTGACGAACTTTCATATCAGGGTTTTTAACGAATGCTTGGTCAAGTAAGCAAATCTCTTCGAAGAATTTGCCTAAACGGCCTTCAACCATTTTTGCAACGATTTTCTCAGGCTTACCTTCGTTTAATGCTTGTTGTGTTAATACTTGACGCTCATGCTCAACTTCTTCAGCTGTTACAGCATCGCGGTCGATGTATTTAGGGTTAACTGCAGCGATGTGCATTGCAACATCTTTAGCAGCAGCTTCATCAGTAGAACCTTCAAGAACTGTTAATACACCAATGCGTCCACCCATGTGTAGGTAAGCGCCGAATGCATCTGCATCAGTTTTTGATACGATTTCGAAACGACGAAGTGTAAGTTTTTCACCAATTTTAGCGATTGCTTCGTTGATGTGCTCTTCAACTTTTTTACCGTTTTCCATTGTTTGAGCCATAGCTTCTTCAACGTTAGCTGGTTTGTTAGTTAATAAGTGAGCGGCTAATTCTTTAATTAGTGTTTGGAAACCTTCGTTTTTCGCAACGAAATCAGTTTCAGAGTTTAATTCTAAGATTAAAGCGTCGTTACCGTTTGTTTCGATGAAAGTTAAACCTTCAGCAGCAATGCGGTCAGCTTTTTTAGCAGCTTTCGCAATACCTTTTTCACGTAAGAAGTCAATTGCCTTCTCCATGTCGCCGTTAGTTTCTGTTAAAGCTTTTTTGCAGTCCATCATACCTGCGCCAGTTTTTTCACGTAATTCTTTTACCATTTGAGCAGTGATTGCCATACTTTTCATCCTCCTAAAATATGTATTTATACCTTTTATAAAGGTGTTTATACCTTAAAAAAGGTGATAAAAGGCCGAACCCCTTATCACCTTTCCAACTTTGTTACGCAGTAACAGTTTCTTCACCTTGTTTTGCTTCAAGGATCGCGTCTGCCATTTTAGATGTAAGAAGTTTTACAGCACGAATTGCATCATCGTTTGCTGGGATAACGTGATCGATTTCGTCTGGATCACAGTTTGTATCAACGATACCGATGATTGGAATGTGTAATTTGCGTGCTTCAGCAACTGCAATACGCTCTTTACGAGGGTCTACTACGAATAATGCACTTGGAAGACCTTTCATATCTTTAATACCGCCTAAGAATTTCTCAAGACGCTCTAACTCTTTTTTAAGTTGAACAACTTCTTTCTTAGGAAGTACTTCGAAAGTACCATCTTCTTGCATTCTTTCGATGTCTTTAAGACGCTTGATACGCTTTTGGATTGTTTGGAAGTTTGTTAAAGTTCCGCCTAACCAACGTTGGTTAACGAAGTACATACCAGCACGAGTTGCTTCTTCTTTAATAGCTTCTTGTGCTTGTTTTTTAGTACCTACGAATAAGATGTCTCCGCCTTCAGCAGCGATGTCGCGCATCGTTCTGTAAGCTTCCTCAACTTTTTTCACAGTTTTTTGTAAGTCGATGATGTAGATGCCGTTACGCTCTGTGAAAATGTAACGCTTCATTTTTGGGTTCCAACGACGAGTTTGATGTCCGAAATGAACACCAGCTTCAAGCAATTGCTTCATAGAAATTACTGACATAATATAGTTCCTCCTAAATGGTTTTTGATATCCTCCGTTTACTTCATCTCTAAGCGAAACTACAAACGTAGCACCAACACTTAAATCAGTAAACGTGTGTACTTTGTACTGACACCACTGCTTACTATATCATACTGAAATATTACAATCAAGTCGAAAATGCGAACAATGTAAAACTTTCTTTGTTCATACTCGAATTCTAGTATTACCAACCTTCATTTCTTTTAAGCAAAAAAATAAATACAATTAATAGTTTTCTCAGAAAACACGCTTATGACACTTTTCACAAGCACCATCTATCCATTGCACATAAAAAACTCTCCTCAATCGAGGAGAGTTTTTTACAAATTAGTTTGTTTTTAATTTAGCAAGTTCCTGTAGAAACTTGTCGTTTAGCACTTTAATGTATGTTCCTTTCATACCTAAAGAACGAGACTCAATAACACCAGCACTTTCTAATTTACGTAGTGCATTTACGATTACAGAACGAGTAATTCCTACGCGATCAGCAATTTTACTTGCAACAAGTAAACCTTCTGTTCCATTTAATTCTTCGAAGATGTGCTCAATCGCTTCTAACTCACTGTAAGATAATGAGCTGATCGCCATTTGAACAACAGCTTTACTACGTGCTTCCTCTTCGATTTCTTCTGCTTTTTCACGTAAGATTTCCATACCTACAACAGTTGAGCTGTACTCAGCAAGGATTAAATCATCATCTAAGAACTCTTGACCAAGACGAGCTAATACTAATGTACCTAGACGCTCACCGCCACCAACGATTGGTACGATTGTAGTTAAACCTTGACCAAATAATTCTCTGTTTTCTACTGGGAATGCTGTGTAAGCACTGTTCACATCTAAGTTTGAAGATGTTTCTGTAATGTTGAATAAGCTTTGTGTATATTCTTCTGGGAATTGACGTTCTGCAAGCATTTGCTTCATGCGTTCGTTTTCGATTTGTTGGTGAATTGCATAACCTAGTAATTTACCACGACGGCTAACTACGAATACGTTTGCTTCGATTACTTCACACATTGTGTCAGACATTTCTCTAAAGTTTACAGGCTTCCCTGCTGCGCTCTGTAATAACGCATTTAATTTTCTCGTTTTTGCTAATAATTCCATTTCAAAAGTTCCTCCTACATGTTACTCACATATTTTTTCATCACTTGGAAACTAGGGCGAGTCACCTGATGACACTATTACAAAATAAACTGGCTCACATCTTTATTTTTAGCAATTGTTGCTAATTTCTCCTCAACGTATTGAGGTGTTATCGTTATTTTCTCTAACGTAATTTCAGATGCTTCAAACGATAAATCTTCAAGGAGCTTCTCCATAATCGTATGAAGTCTTCTTGCTCCAATATTATCTGTATCCTGATTAACTTGATAAGCAATCTCAGCAATCTTACGAATAGCTTCGTCTGAAAATTCAATTTCTATACCTTCAGTCGCTAATAATGCCATATATTGTTTAATTAACGCATTGTCAGGCTCGATTAGTATTTTAACAAAATCGTCTGTCGATAATTTTGTTAATTCTACTCGAATCGGAAATCTCCCTTGCAATTCCGGAATTAAATCCGACGGTTTAGACATATGGAACGCTCCAGCTGCAACGAATAAAATATAATCCGTTTTTACTGATCCGTATTTTGTCGCAACATTCGACCCTTCTACAATCGGCAAAATGTCACGTTGCACACCTTCACGTGATACATCTACGCTATTCGACTGCTTACCAGCAATTTTGTCAATTTCATCGATAAAAATAATCCCGAGCTGTTCAGCACGATAAACAGCCTCTTGTGTAACTTCATCCATATCAATTAAGCGCTGTGCCTCTTCATTTGTCAAGAGTTTTCTTGCTTCTTTTACAGAAAGTTTACGTTTTTTCGTTTTTTTCGGCATAAAACTTCCTAGCGCATCTTGGAAATTCATTCCCATTTGCTCCATGCCAGTTCCTTGTAACATATCAAACATGGAAGACTGTTGTTCAGTCACTTCAATCGATACAATTTCGTCTTCAAGAAGCCCTGCAGCAAGCTTTCTCTCCACATCCTGACGCTTCTTTTCGATTTCAACATCTTCTTGTGTATCAGACGTTTGATTCGAATTTTGAGTGCCTCCAAAAAGCATCTCTAATGGATTTTTGAATCCAGATTGTTTCTCTGGACTCGGCACTAAAATTTCAACAAGACGTTGATTCGCTTGCTCTTCGGCTTTATCTTGAACTTTCACTACCATTTCTTCTTTTACGATACGAACCGATGTTTCCACCAGGTCACGTACCATCGACTCTACATCTCTACCCACATATCCAACTTCTGTGAATTTTGTAGCCTCAACCTTAATAAAAGGTGCTCCAACGAGTTTCGCCATTCGTCGTGCTACCTCTGTTTTCCCAACACCTGTCGGTCCAATCATTAAGATATTTTTAGGTGCAATTTCGTCACGTAAATTTTCAGCTAATTTACTGCGACGATATCGATTTCTCAACGCTACAGCAACCGCTTTCTTTGCGTCTTTTTGACCGATGATGTATTGATCTAATTTTTCCACAATTTGGCGCGGAGTAAAATGTAAATGCATATAAAATGCCTCCCTTACGATTCTACAATTCTTCAACAATTATGTTGTGATTCGTATAAACACAAATATCGCCAGCAATCTCTAAACTCGCTTTCGCAATTTGCTTCGCTGTTAAGTGTTCACTTGCATATTGCTTTAAAGCACGACCTGCAGAAAGTGCATAATTCCCACCAGATCCAATTGCTAAAATACCATCATCCGGTTCAATCACTTCTCCTGTACCTGAAACAAGGAGCATAGTTGTTTTATCCATGACAATGAGCATTGCTTCTAGCTGACGTAACATTTTATCGCCACGCCATTGTTTGGCCATTTCAACAGCAGCACGCTGCAAGTTGCCATTATACTCTTCTAATTTCCCTTCAAACATTTCAAAAAGAGTAAATGCGTCAGCAACTGATCCTGCGAAACCAGCTAAAACTTTACCTTGGAAAAGTTTACGAACTTTACGAGCTGTATGTTTCATTACAACAGCATTTCCCATTGTCACTTGGCCATCTCCAGCCATTGCACATTCTCCATTATGATGAACTGCAAATATCGTTGTAGCGTGGAAATTTCCCATAGAAAAAACTCCTTTATTTGTTTTTATAGCTTTTAAAGCAATTTATGCCCGCGGGTGATGCTTCATGTAAACAGAACGCAATCTTTCTTTAGAGACATGCGTATAAATTTGTGTCGTCGACAAATTTTCATGGCCTAATAACTCCTGTACAGTACGTAAATCCGCCCCTTCATCTAGCATATGTGTAGCAAATGTATGCCTTAACATATGGGGACTTATCCGCATTGTCAGCGAAGCCTTTTTAATGAGTTCATTTAAAACATAACGAACTCCACGACTTGTTAGCGGTTTACCTTTCGCATTTAAAAATACCATATGAGAGTCTTCGTCAGTCTTATTAACTAACTGTTTTCTCCCATTCTCTATATAAGTAATTAAAGAATCTTGCGCATAGCTTCCGAACGGAATATACCTTTGTTTTTTTCCTTTTCCCATTACTAAAATTGTTCCCACCGCAAAGTCAATATCGGTAAGTTGTAAATTGACACATTCACTCACACGGATCCCAGTCGCATACATCAACTCTAACAAAGCTTGATTCCTTTGACCTAATGGTGTTTCCGTGTCAGAAACTTCAAATAATTCCTCTAACTCTTCAGCATATAAAAACTTTGGGATTGACAATTCTTTTTTGGGGAGTGACGCAAGTGCAAACGGATTATCCTTTCGATAACCTTCACGCATCAAAAAACGATATAAACTTCGTAAGCTTGATACTTTTCTTGCGACAGATTTACGGGCTAACTTCTCATCGTGCAACGTCGTTAAGTACAAACGAACATCCGCGTATGTAACGTCTAAAAAAGAGGATATGCCTTCTCGTTCCATAAATTGCACAAAATGTTCTAAATCATTTTGATAACTTGCAATTGTATATTTTGAATAATTTCTTTCAATTTGTAAATATCCAACGAATAATTGTAACAATTTCTTCACATTCACACAACTCACCTCAATAAAGGCTACTAAATCGTATCACAACTTAGTAGCCTTTGCAAGAAATTTAACTAAATATTTACAAAATTTCGAATCGTTTCTAAAGCGCGTGCTGCGTACGCTTCATTTCGTTCTGCTTTCTTTTTAATCTTCTTCTCTAACGGTGCAAATAGACCGAAGTTCGCATTCATCGGTTGGAAGTTTTTAGCGTTCGTTGCCGTAATGTAATTTGCCATGCTACCCATCGCAGTTACTGGCGGTAATACAACTGGCTCTTCACCTTGCACAAGACGCGCAGCATTAATTCCTGCTAATAATCCTGATGCTGCTGATTCAACATATCCCTCTACTCCAGTCATTTGACCAGCGAAGAATAAATCATCCCGTTGTTTATATTGATATGTTGGACGAAGCAAATTAGGTGAATTAATAAACGTATTACGATGCATTACACCATAACGTACAATCTCTGCATTTTCCAATCCTGGAATTAACTGTAGCACTTCTTTTTGCGGTCCCCACTTTAAATGTGTTTGGAAACCTACGATATTGTATAAAGTTCCCGCTGCATCATCTTGACGTAACTGAACAACAGCATATGGCGTTTTCCCTGTTTTTGGATCTTCCAATCCAACAGGTTTCATAGGTCCAAATACTAACGTCTGTCTCCCTCTACTTGCCATAACCTCTACTGGCATACAACCTTCAAAGAAAATTTCTTTTTCAAACTCTTTTAAAGGCACTGTCTCAGCAGCAATTAGAGCCTCATAAAAACGATCAAACTCTTCTTCTGTCATTGGGCAATTTAAATATGCAGCTTCACCTTTGTCATAACGCGATTTTAAATATACTTTATTCATGTCAATGCTGTCTTTTTCTACGATTGGGGCTGCAGCATCATAGAAGTAGAAATAATCTTCTCCTGTTAATTCTTTCAATTTTGCAGAAAGATCAGGAGATGTTAATGGACCTGTAGCAATAATTGTCGGTCCCTCTGGAATATCTGTAATTTCTTCATTCATTACAGTTACATTTGGATGGTTCTTTACGTATTCTGTTACTTTAGCTGCGAACTCATGACGGTCTACAGCTAAAGCGCCTCCAGCTGGTACAGAGCACTCATCCGCCGCACGAATAATTACAGAATCCATTAAGCGCATTTCCTCTTTAATAACGCCAACTGCATTTGTTAAAGTGTTTGCACGAAGTGAGTTACTACATACTAATTCAGCGAATTTATCTGTGTGATGAGCTGGCGTTTGCCTTACCGGTCTCATTTCATATAATCTAACTTGGACACCACGTTTTGCAATTTGGTAAGCTGCTTCACTTCCTGCAAGACCTGCGCCAATGACGTTTACTACTTGTGTTGTCATTTATATCACCTTTCCTTTTCTTCCCGAAAAAAATGTGAGCAGTTACGCTCACATTTGTTGTTCTTCTTCATAATCGCACGAAATACATTGTACTTGCACGCCTTTTTTTAACTTTTTCTCTACAAGCATGCCTTCGCACTTCGGACACTTACGACCAATTGGCTTATCCCAAGATACAAAGTCGCATTCCGGATACGTACCGCACCCATAGAAAAGGCGTTTCTTTTTATTACTACGGCGTTCAATAATTTGACCCTTATCACACTTTGGACAAGTAACACCGATTTCTTTCACAATCGGCTTTGTATTACGACAATCTGGGAAATTCGAGCAAGCCATAAATTTCCCGTATTTACCCATTTTAAAGACCATTGGGTGATTACATAATTCACAATCTTCCCCAGCTGGTTCATCTTTAATTTCCACTTCACGCATTTCTTTTTCCGCTTTTTCTAAACGCGGTTCAAAACCTACGTAGAAATCATCAACAATTTTTACCCAATTCGCATTTCCTTCTTCTACTTCATCAAGGCTTTGCTCCATATTGGCAGTAAATTCAATGTTAATAATTTCTGGGAAAAACTCTAAAATAAGTTCAATTACTATTTCACCAAGTTCAGTCGGAACGAAGCGTTTATTATCCAAGCCTACATACCCACGCTTTTGAATCGTTTCAAGTGTAGGTACATATGTCGACGGTCTTCCAATTCCAAGTTCTTCAAGTGTTCTTACTAGGCGAGCCTCTGTATAGCGCGGAGGAGGTTGTGTAAAATGTTGCTTTGGTTCTAAATCCTTTGAAAATACAGTTTCCCCTACTTCTAAAGGCGGCAACATCTTATCCTTTTCTTCAGCACCATCATCTTTTGACTCTACATACACTTTCATAAATCCCGGGAACTTTACAACCGATCCACTTGCACGGAACTGAACATTGTTATTAATGAGTCTCGCTGTCACAGTATCCATTATAGCAGACGCCATTTGACTTGCAACAAATCGCTCCCAAATCAATTTATATAATCGAAGTTGATCACGACCTAAGAAACTTTTTAGTTCCTCTGGCTTTCTCATTACCGAAGTAGGACGAATTGCCTCATGCGCATCTTGTGCATTTGACTTTTTCGTTTCTTTCTTCTTTTCTGTTCCTATGTATTCCGTACCATACGCTTCAGTGATGTAAGTACGAGCCTCTGTTTGAGCTGTTTCTGAGATACGTGTTGAATCAGTTCTCATATACGTAATAAGACCTACAGTTCCTTGTTTTCCAAGATCTATCCCTTCATACAATTGCTGTGCAAGCATCATTGTTTTCTTTGCTCGCATGTTTAACTTACGGGCTGCTTCTTGTTGCAAGGAAGATGTTGTAAACGGTAATGCAGGGTTACGTTTTCGCTCTTTGCGCGTTACATTTTCAACTGAAAACGCATTGTCTTTCATCTGTTCAATTATTTCATTCACTTGCGTTTCATTTGTTAATTGAACTTTTTCACCATCTACACCGTAAAAGCTTGCTTCAAATGTGTCTTTTCCTTTTACAAATTCTGTTTTAATTGTCCAGAATTCTTCAGGTTCAAAGTTTTGAATTTCCCTTTCACGCTCGATGATTAAACGAACTGCTACAGATTGTACACGTCCTGCACTTAATCCTTTTTTTACTTTCTTCCATAATAAAGGACTAATATTGTAACCAACAAGACGATCAAGTATACGTCTTGCTTGTTGTGCATCCACTAAATCCATATTAATTGCACGAGGATGTTTAAATGATTCTTTGATCGCATCTTTCGTAATCTCATTAAACACAACCCGACAATCTGATTCAACGTCCACATTTAACGTATTCGCTAAATGCCAAGCAATCGCTTCCCCTTCACGGTCTGGATCGGCCGCGAGATAGACTTTCTTTGCTTTTTTGGCCGCTGATTTTAAATCTTTTAAGACGGGACCTTTACCACGAATGGTAATATACTTCGGGGTGAAGTTGTTCTTTACTTCTATCCCCATTTGACTTTTTGGCAAATCGCGAACATGTCCCATAGACGCGACAACTTTGTATTTTTTCCCTAAATATTTCTCAATGGTCTTCGCCTTAGAAGGCGACTCCACGATTACGAGGTAATCTGACATGCTAGTGCCTCCTTAAGAGGTGGATTCAAGTCTTCATTAATCTTATTGATTTCTCTTGTTTTTGTCAATCAAGAATGAATATACCATACAGTGCCAATCTACCATTTGTCAATAATTGTTTAATAAAAACATAAAAATATAAGGTTAATTTAAAATCTCTTCCAAGATATCTTCTGCATTTCTTACTAGTTTTGCTCCTTGCTGAATAAGATGATTCGTTCCCGATGCCCCCTCTATAAATATAGGTCCAGGAAGCGCAAATACCTCTCTACTTTGCTCTAACGCAAGGTCCGCAGTAATAAGTGTTCCACTTCTCGATTTCGCTTCTACAACTAAAACACCTTTACTTATACCACTAATAATCCGGTTTCTTTTTGGAAAATACCATTTTTTCGGTGCATAGTGCGGCGGATACTCTGTCAATAACAATATATATTCCTTCCACATTTCATATAAAGGTCTATTTTCTTTCGGATACATAAAAGACAATCCATGCCCTAATATCGCAATAGTCGGGCAATGATGCCTTACTGTAATCTCATGAGACATTGTATCTATCCCTTTTGCAAACCCACTGACAATAAGCCACTCTCTTTCTAATAAAGGGTGTAAAATAAACTTCAAACTCTCATGACCATATAATGATGGTTCTCTCGTTCCAACAACTGCTAATTTATTTATTTTATTCAGGAAATCTTTCTCTCCTTTTCCATATAAAACGAAGGGAGGGTCTTGTATTTCACGTAATAATTGCGGATAATTTTCATCCCATATCGTTATATAAAAAATACGATTTTTCTCTAAATAAGATATATATTGCGGAAGATTTGAACTTTGAAGAAATTTTACTAGTTCTGAAGATTTTTTCGAGGATATTCCAGTGTAGTGTTCCATTTGTTTTTCGTTAAAATTATATATGTTCTCTAATTCTGGATCGACATATAGTAGCCTCTCCATCGCTTTCCAATAATCTGCTAGCAAGTAATGAAGATGTAATAATCTCTCTCTTTTCATCTTGATTCTCCTTACCCATAATTTTTATTATGTAAACAGAAAAAGTCTAAAAAGACACCCTCAAGTAAGAAGGTGTCTTTCAACAGATTAATAGTTTTTACAAGTCTCAAATAAACCTTTTTCTTTTAAAACAGAGATTAGCGTTTCTCCCATAACTGCTGGAGTTTCAGCTACTTTAATGCCACAAGCTTCCATTGTTTTAATCTTTTCAGCAGCAGTTCCTTTACCGCCAGAAATGATTGCACCAGCATGGCCCATACGTTTGCCAGCAGGCGCTGTTTGACCACCAATGAAGCCTACAACAGGTTTTGTCATATTAGCTTTTACCCATTCAGCTGCCTCTTCTTCTGCTGTACCGCCGATTTCACCAATCATAATTACAGCATGTGTTTCTTCATCTTCATTAAATGCTTTTAAAGCATCAATAAAGTCTGTACCGTTAACAGGGTCTCCGCCGATACCTACAGCAGTAGATTGGCCAATACCTTCTTGTGTTAACTGATGTACAGCTTCATACGTTAATGTACCAGAGCGAGATACGATACCAACATGACCTTTTTTATGAATATATCCTGGCATAATACCAATCTTACATTCATCCGGTGTGATTACACCTGGGCAGTTTGGTCCAAGTAAACGTGTATGTTTACCCGCCATATATCTCTTTACGTTTACCATATCTAATACAGGAATCCCTTCAGTAATACATACTACTAAATCAATTTCTGCATCAACAGCTTCCATAATTGCATCTGCCGCAAAAGCGGGTGGAACGTATACAACTGAAGCGTTTGCGCCTGTTGCTTTCACTGCATCTTCTACTGTATCAAATACTGGTACACCTTCAATATCAGTGCCGCCCTTACCTGGTGTTACACCACCGACAATTTTCGTACCGTATTCAATCATTTGTTTTGTATGGAATAAACCTTGAGAACCTGTAATACCTTGAACAATAACTTTTGTATCTTTATTAACTAATACGCTCATTTTTCTCCCCCGCTTTCTATTAGCCCACTAGTGAAACAATTTTTTGTGCACCGTCTGCCATAGATTCTGCTGCAACAATATTTAAGCCAGACTCATTTAAAATTTTCTTACCTAGTTCTACGTTTGTACCTTCAAGACGTACAACTAAAGGTAACTCAAGACCTACTTGTTTCGTTGCTTCAATAACACCTTCTGCAATAACATCACACTTCATAATGCCACCAAAAATGTTAACGAAGATACCTTTTACATTTTTGTCAGAAAGGATAATTTTGAATGCTTCTGTAACTTTTTCTGCAGTTGCACCGCCACCAACATCTAAGAAGTTAGCTGGGTCACCGTGGTAATGTTTAATGATATCCATTGTAGCCATCGCTAAACCTGCACCATTAACCATACAACCGATATTTCCATCTAAAGGAATGTAGTTTAAGTCGTATTTTGAAGCTTCAATTTCTTTTGAATCCTCTTCATCAAGATCACGAAGCTCTAAAATGTCTTTATGGCGATATAATGCATTAGAATCAAAGTTTAATTTTGCATCTAATGCCATAACTTTACCTTCACCTGTTGTAACAAGTGGGTTAATCTCAGCGATAGAGCAATCTTTTTCGATAAACGCACGGTATAAGCCCATCATAAACTTCACAGCTTGTCCTACAAGCTCTTTTGGAATATTGATGTTAAATGCGATTCGGCGCGCTTGGAAACCTTGTAAGCCTACTGCTGGATCAATATATTCTTTAAAGATTTTTTCAGGTGTTTTTTCTGCTACTTCTTCAATTTCTGTTCCGCCTTCTTCAGACGCCATTAAAACAACTTGAGAAGTTGCACGATCTAAAACTAGACCTACATAATATTCTTTTTTAATATCGCAACCTTCTTCGATAAGTAAGCGTTTTACTTCCTTACCTTCAGGACCTGTTTGATGTGTCACAAGTGTAGTTCCTAAAATGCTTTCTGCATATGTACGAACTTCATCTAAATTTTTTGCAACTTTTACTCCGCCAGCTTTGCCGCGTCCACCAGCGTGAATTTGTGCTTTCACTACACATACATCTGTTCCTAATTCTTTCGCCGCTTCTACAGCTTCTTCTACTGTAAATGCAACCTTCCCGTTCGGAACGCTAACCCCATAGCTTCTAAGGACTGCCTTACCTTGGTACTCATGGATATTCATGGTCCCATCCTCCCCTGTTTTCCTGTTTTACTCGAAAAGTTTTTTAATGTTTAAAAAACATTACATTGCCATTGTATAAGATGATTGGCACGCTGTCTACAATAAAGTGTCAGAAAACTGAAATCGCTTTATTCTTTTTCGAAAATAGTAATGTTTATATGCCAAAATAAAAAAATAAGCTGTATATTTACAGCTTATTTTTGAATCATATCTTTAATTGGTGCGAATGACTTGCGGTGTTCATCTAGTACTCCATGCACTTGAATTGCCTCTAAATGTTGCTTTGTGCCATATCCCATATGTTGCTCAAATCCATATTGAGGATACTTCTCTCCCAGTTCTTTCATCATACGATCTCTCGTTACTTTTGCGATAATGGATGCTGCTGAAATCGAAACACTTTTCGCATCACCTTTAATAATTGATGTTTGCGGAATTGGTGTAGGAAGCTTCATCGCATCAATTAATAAATGTTGGGGTGTACAAGATAAATTTGCAACTGCATCTAACATCGCTTGTTTCGTTGCTTGGTAAATATTAATGTCATCAATAACTTGCGGTGATACAATTCCTACTCCAATTGCAATTGCTTGTACTTTTATTTCATCATAAAAACGCTCACGTTTCGCTTCACTCAACTTTTTCGAGTCATTTAACCCTGGAATATAAAAATCCTCAGGAAGAACGACAGCTGCCGTCACAACAGGCCCAGCCAATGGCCCGCGCCCTACTTCATCAATACCCGCGATATATGTGACCCCTTTTTCACGCAAAGCATTTTCATACTTGGACATTTCAAAAAACTTCTCTTTTTCTTTCTGTTCTAACTCTTTTTGTTTATACCACTTCAAAACGAGCTTTTGAACACCTTTTCGATCATCTTTCATTAACAGTTGAAAGCGATCATCTTCTTCATTCATAATTTCTTTCAATACATTTTCTGCTTCTTTTATCGTTATAGTTTGCATTTATACAAGCTCCTTTTTAAACATATCCAAAAAGAAAAGACGCACAAACGCACGTCTTATACTTCTTCTATTTTTTCCACATCTTCTACTTGCTCTGCAAACTCTTCCGGTGTTTCAAACGTCATTTTTCCAAGTTTGCCACCACGAAGCTCACGAAGCACAAGCTCAGATGTCTTATCATAATCAATCATTCCGCCGCCCATTAAGCAGCCTCTATTTTTTCCAATTGCATCGAATAATTCCACAATATCTTCTGGAATCTCATTTAAATTATAGCGTTCTTTCAAGCGTTCTGGATAATGTTTCTCCATAAAACGTAATGCGTAAACAGCTACATCTTGTAAATTTAAAATTGAATCTTTAATTGCACCCGTTGTCGCTAAGCGAAGACCCACTAATTGATCTTCAAATTTAGGCCACAGAATACCTGGTGTATCTAACAATTCCATTTCCTTCCCAACTTTAATCCATTGTTGAGCTGTTGTCACACCTGGACGATCTCCTGTTTTAGCAATATTTTTCTTTGCCAATTTATTAATCAATGTAGATTTACCAACATTTGGTATACCTACAATTAATGCACGAATCGCTCTCGGTCTAATACCTTTTGCAACCATTTTATCAAATTTTTCTTTAACAAGCACTTTACAAGCTGCTGCAATTTCCTTCATGCCTTGTCCAGCTTGCGCGTTAATTGAAATTGCCATATGGCCTTTTTCTTTAAAATATACGATCCATTGTTTTGTTAAACGATCATCTGCCATATCCGCTTTATTTAAAACAACAAGCCTTGGCTTATGTGTAATGATTTCATCAATCATTGGGTTTCGAGATGATAATGGTAATCGAGCATCTACAAGTTCAATTACAACATCAATTAATTTTAATTTCTCCGTTACTTGGCGTCTAGCCTTCGCCATATGCCCTGGAAACCATTGAATTACCATGTTGCCACCTTCTTTTTCATTTATTTCACAATACGTGCGTCTTCTAACGGCCAATATAACATATTAGCTTTACCAATTACTTGATCCATTGAAATCGTACCGATTGAACGGCTATCTTTACTAAAACGACGATTATCACCTAAAACAAATAATTGATCTTTTGGAACGGTTTTCTTGCCTGTCATTTCTTCAAGATTAAAATCATATGTAAGCGGTCCGTCAGCAATTTGCTTTTTCTGCTTGTCTAAATACGGCTCCTCATAAGCCTTTCCGTTAACATACAGTTTATCATTACGATACTCTATTTCATCGCCTGGCAGGCCTATAATGCGCTTAATGTAATCTTTATCTTCTGTTGCTCGAAATACGATAATATCAAAGCGTTTTGGATCTCCAATGTGATAACCAATTTTATTCACAATCATTCGATCACGATCATGTAAAGTAGGTGCCATCGATACCCCGTCTACGAGAATTGGCGCAAAGAAAAACTGTCTAATAACACCAGCTAATACAACAGCAATCAAAATTGCTTTAATCCATTCCCAAAGTGAACTCTTCTCTTTTTTCATGCATTTCCCCTCCACGGTTATGTAAACTGCTCGTATTATACCAAAATTTCATATAGATTGGAAAAAGGGAGCTTGTGCATTTACAAGCTCCCATACATGTCTTATCGAATTTCTTTAATACGTGCTTTTTTACCGCGAAGGTTACGTAAGTAGTATAACTTAGCACGACGTACTTTACCACGGCGAAGTACTTCGATTTTCGCGATTCTTGGCGTGTGAACTGGGAATGTACGCTCAACACCTACACCGTAAGAAATCTTACGAACTGTGAATGTTTCACTGATTCCGCCACCACGACGTTTAATTACAACACCTTCGAAAAGCTGAATTCTTTCACGAGTTCCCTCAACAACTTTTACGTGTACACGTAAAGTGTCACCAGGACGGAATGAAGGAAGGTCAGTTTTTAATTGGCCTTTTGTAATTTCTGCGATTAATTGTTGCATATTAAATTCTCTCCTTTAAACAGATGCTCTTATAAAGTCTTAATAAATTACAGCGGAACATCGTTAATACGGCTACTGATTTCAGTAGCACAAATGTTATAATAGCATATTACTAGGCCTGTTGCAATAGCAAATATATGAAGTTATTACTGCTCTCGCTTTATTTCCTCAAGCCATTTTTTCTCTTGTTTAGATAGCTCTCTCTCATCTAATAAATCAGGTCTACGCGTATACGTTCGGCGCAAAGATTCCTTATGTCGCCATTCATCAATGTTTTTATGATTCCCTGACATTAATACATCCGGTACCTTCATACCACGAAAATCAGCTGGACGTGTATAATGAGGATGCTCTAATAAACCTGTACTAAACGAATCCTCTACTTGTGAAGCATGATTTCCTAGCACACCTGGCAAGAGACGTACCACACTATCAGTAATAACCATAGAGGCTAATTCTCCGCCCGTTAATACATAGTCACCAATAGAAATCTCATCCGTTACGAGATGCTCACGAATTCGTTCGTCATATCCTTCATAATGCCCACATACGAAGATTAAATGTTCTTCCCCTGCAAGCTCTTCCGCTTTCTTCTGCGTAAATCTTTCGCCCTGCGGACACATTAAGACAACTCTCGGCTTACGCTCTGTCTCTTTCGTCAAATCTTCTACAGCATCAAAAATAGGCTGAGGAGTAAGCACCATACCAGCTCCTCCGCCGTAAGGATAATCGTCTACGCTATTATGCTTACTTGTTGTATAATCACGAAAGTTAACAACACGAAGGTTTACCGCTTCTTTTTCTTGCGCCTTCTTTAATATAGAAGATCCAAATACACCGGTAAACATGTCTGGGAACAACGTTAAAATATCAATTTTCATTATAGCAGCCCTTCCATTACATGAATGGTTACTAATTTATTTTCAATATTAACTTGAAGTACAACATCATCGATATAAGGAATTAAGAGATCTTGACCCTTCGGGCGTTTAATTACCCAAACATCATTTGCACCAGGAGATAGAATCTCTTTGATTGTCCCTAGCGCTTCTCCTTCTTCCGTTACAACACTGCAACCAATAATTTCATGATAGTAGTATTCACCTTCAGCAAGTTCGCCTAACTGCTCTTCTGGTACTTTTATTAAAGAACCTTTAAACTTCTCTACTTCATCTACATTGTTATATCCTTCAAATGTTAATAAATCGAATGTCTTATGTTGGCGATGAGAAGTTACCTTCACCGGAAGATAGTCTGTGCCTTTCTCATTCGATATGTATAGCGTGTTTCCTACTTTATATCGCTCTTCTGGAAAATCAGTACGAGAAATAACACGGATTTCTCCTCTTACGCCATGAGTATTTACAATTTTCCCTACGTTAAACCATTTTGTCATAAATAGTATGTCACCCCTGGTTTCTATATAAATTAAGCATCTCCATTTCGCAGATGGAACATGCAATCTCTATTTAAATGTTAAAAAAGGGAGAGGAATAACTCCTCGCCCTTTTTACGTTTATTGAATTTCCAGTGTTACTTTTTCATCATTATGATGTCCCACTGAATACAAGAGCATTCGAATCGCTTTCGCAACTCTCCCTTGCTTTCCAATGACTTTTCCAACATCCTCAGGATGTACAGTTAATCGATACTTTATCTCTCCGTTGCAAAGTTCCTGTGTAACTTTTACATCTTCAGGATAATCGACAAGAGGCTTGACAATCGTCTCGACTAACTTCTTCATAGTCATTGCCTCAATTACTTACCTTGTTTAGATAAGTGGAATTTCTCCATGATACCTTGGTTAGAGAATAAGTTACGAACTGTATCAGATGGTTTAGCACCATTTCCTAACCATTTTAATGCTGCTTCTTCGTTGATCTTAACTTCAGCTGGTTGAGCAACTGGATTGTAAGTTCCGATTTCCTCAATGAAACGTCCGTCACGAGGAGAACGAGAATCTGCAACAACTACACGATAGAAAGGAGTTTTTTTAGCTCCCATACGTTTTAAACGAATTTTAACTGCCATTTATAAAGCACCTCCGAATTTATTTCACACAGATAATTATATTAGCAAAAAGACTATTGCTTTGTAAAGTATTTTTTCTTAACAGAGCCATCTTTTTTTCCTTACATGAATGGAAACTTCAATCCACCTAGTCCTTTTTTCTTACCTTTTTGCATTCCCGTCATCGTCTTCATCATTTTTTTCATGTCATCGAATTGCTTAATTAGACGATTGATTTCTTGTACAGTTGTACCGCTACCTTTGGCAATGCGCTTTTTGCGACTAGCATTGATTATTTCCGGTTGTTCTCGTTCTAATTTAGTCATAGAACGAATAATTGCCTCAATATGCCCAATTTGTTTTTCATCAACTTGCGCATTTTTCAGCCCTTTAATTTTATTTGCACCAGGAAGCATTCCTAACAATTCATCAAGCGGCCCAAGTTGGCGCACTTGTCCAAGTTGTTCTAGGAAATCGTCAAGCGTAAACGAAAGCGTACGCATTTTTTGCTCAAGTTCTTTTGCTTTCTCTTCATCAACTGTAGCTTGCGCTTTTTCAATTAACGTTAAGACATCGCCCATCCCTAAAATACGGGATGCCATACGCTCTGGATGGAACGCTTCAATTGCATCTAGTTTTTCACCCATACCAGCAAATTTAATCGGCGTGTTTGTTACAGCCTTAATAGATAATGCAGCACCACCGCGCGTATCACCATCTAATTTCGTTAATACAACACCTGTTAAACCTAACTGTTCATGGAAACTTTGTGCAACATTTACCGCGTCTTGCCCCGTCATCGCATCGACAACAAGGAAAATTTCATCCGGTTTCGCAACTTCTTTCACTTTCGCTAATTCATCCATTAATTCTTCATCAATATGCAGGCGACCCGCTGTATCGATTAAAACATAATCGTGATGATCTTCTTTTGCTTTTGCAATCGCTTGTTTCGCAATTTCAACAGGACTTACTTGATCTCCTAAAGAAAATACAGGCATGTCCAATTGCTTCCCTAATGTTTCAAGCTGTTTAATCGCTGCTGGACGGTAAATATCCGCTGCAACAAGCATCGGTTTACGATTATGCTTTTTACGAAGCAAATTCGCAAGCTTACCTGTCGTCGTTGTTTTACCCGCACCTTGCAGACCAACCATCATAATAACAGTCGGTGGCTTATTAGCAACAGCAATTTTGCTTTGCTCTCCGCCCATAAGTTCTGTAAGTTCTTCCTGTACAACTTTAATTACTTGTTGTCCAGGTGTCAAACTTTTCATTACATCTTGTCCGACAGCACGTTCAGACACACGCTTCACAAAATCTTTTACTACTTTAAAGTTAACATCCGCTTCTAAAAGAGCTAGACGAACTTCTCTCATCATTTCTTTCACATCGGCTTCAGAAACTTTTCCTTTGCCGCGGATTTTTTGCATTGTCTGTTGAAGTCGGTCGGCTAATCCTTCAAATGCCATATTGCCGCCCTCCTAATCTAATTTTTCGATAGCTTCAACAACTTGTTTCATTTCTTCATTCACATGCTCTTCTTCGCTGATTAGCTGTTTTAGCTTTGCAACAAGTCGCTGTCGCTCTTGAAACTTTTGAAGTAATACTAATTTTTCTTCATATTCTTCAAGCATCGCTTCAGTCCGTTTAATGTTATCATACACGGCTTGGCGACTTACATCAAATTCTTCCGCAATTTCACCAAGAGATAAATCATCTAGATAATAAAGCGACATATAACTTCTTTGTTTTTGCGTTAACAACGATTGATAAAAATCAAATAAATAGTTCATTCTCGTTGTTTTTTCGAGCATGTTGGATCATCCTTTGTTAAGTGATTTCCCTTTACATGAATTAGTTTACATGTAGTCCAAAAGAGTGTCAAGTTTTTTTCTTAACATCATATATTTTTTATAGAAAAAGAAGCGGAAATACCGCTTCTTTCGCTTATACTTCTTCTGTTTCTACTAAGTTCGCAAATAAACCATACACATATTGTTCTGGATCAAACTGCTGCAAGTCATCCATTTGCTCTCCTAATCCAACAAACTTCACCGGTACATCCATTTCGTTACGAATCGCTAATACAATACCACCTTTAGCAGTTCCATCTAACTTCGTTAAAACAATACCAGTTACATTCGTTGCTTCACGGAATGTTTTCGCTTGGCTTAAACCGTTTTGTCCTGTTGTTGCATCAATAACAAGCAATACTTCATGAGGAGCACCTGGTACTTCACGCTCAATTACACGCTTCACCTTCTCTAACTCTTTCATTAAGTTCACTTTATTTTGCAAGCGTCCTGCTGTGTCACATAGTAATACATCTACCTTACGTGCTTTCGCCGCTTGTACAGCGTCATACATAACCGCCGCTGGATCAGATCCAGATCCTTGTTTAATCACTTCTACACCAACGCGATCGCCCCATACTTCTAATTGTTCAATCGCTCCAGCACGGAATGTGTCTCCTGCCGCCAATAGGACTGACTTACCTTCTGATTTAAACTTATGCGCCAGTTTACCAATTGTCGTCGTTTTTCCTACACCATTAACACCAACAAATAAAACGACCGTTAATTGGTCCTCTTGCATATTAATTTCGTTACTAAAATCGCTGTCACCTTTGTAAATTCCTACTAGTTTTTCTGAAATAACAGCTTGTACTTCTTTTGGATCTTGAATGTTACGACGTTGTACTTCTTCTTTCAATTGGTCAATTAATTCCATTACCGTCGCAACGCCAACGTCTGCACCGATTAAAATTTCTTCTAACTCTTCGAAGAAATCTTCGTCCACTTTACGGTAACGATACACTAAATCATTCACTTTATCCGCAAATGAATTTCTCGTTTTTTCTAATCCTTGTTTAAATTTCTCTGTAACTGTATCCGTTTGTTTTGAAATTTTTTCTTTTAGTTTTTTAAAAAAACTCATACTTTCCCATCCTTCCTATTCACTTGCAATAAGTTCTTCTCCGGCGTCTAAACGAACCGAAACAAGTTTAGATACCCCCGATTCTTGCATTGTTACACCGTACAACACATCAGACTCTTCCATTGTACCTTTTCTATGTGTAATTACAATAAACTGCGTCTCATCACTGAATTTCTTTAAATACTGTGCAAAACGAGCTACATTCGCCTCATCAAGGGCTGCCTCTACCTCATCTAGTACACAGAACGGTACTGGGCGTACTTTTAAAATACCAAATAAAAGCGCAATTGCTGTTAAAGCACGCTCTCCACCTGAAAGTAAACCTAAGTTCTGCAGTTTCTTCCCTGGCGGTTGTGCTACAATATCAATACCCGTATTTAGTAAATCCTCTGGATTAGTCATTACTAAATCCGCTCTACCGCCTCCAAATAATTCAGAGAATACCGATTGAAACTCCATTCTAATGCCTTCAAACGTAGTAGAAAAGCGTTTTTTCATTTCTTCATCCATTTCGGTAATAAGCTGGTGCAATGTCGCTTTCGCTTCTTCTAAGTCGTCTCTCTGCTCTAGTAAGAATGTATGACGCTCCGCTACACGTTCATATTCATCAATTGCCCCTAGGTTCACTGTACCTAACTCTTCTATGGATAATTTGATTAATTTTACTTTCTTACGCGCATCTTCTGCAGGCATTGTCATTGTATATTTTAGTTTTGCCGCTTCAAATGAAATCGTATATGTTTCACGTAAATGTTGTAATCTATTTTCCAACTCTACATCCAGTCGATTTATTCTCACTTCTTGATCTTTCAACATTTCAAGAACATATTTATGTTTACCTGTCGTTTCTTTCAAATTGCGCTCTAAATGTTCTACTCTCTCTTGCAACGATACACGTTGTTCACGACGAGAGCGAATTAATTCTGAAGTTTGATTACGATCATATGCTTTCTTCTCAATCATATTCGTAATTTGCTCTTCACCACTTGAATTAGATGTCATTTCTTGTTTTAAGAACGCTAAATCCTCTTTCGTTTTTACAAGTGTCGCATCCGTTTCTTCTTTTTCCTTCGTCAATCGTTCAACTTTTTCTTTTTGATTAGATAAGCGTTGTTGCTTTTCAGCTGCCAGCACTTTTAACTCAGTCATTTCTTTTTGAACTTTTTCTTTCGAAGAATGTTGCTCACTTTTTTGTTTTGTTAAAGCTACAATTTTACTATCTAACTTAGTGATTTCAGCTTGAAGATTCGTTAAAACCCCTTCTAACTCCTCTTTACGCCCTTGCATTTTTACTCGATCTTGTAAAAACCCTTCAATCTCTAAATCATAAATAGACAACCGATCATTAATACGATGTTCTTCTAATTCTAAACGATTAATCTCTTCTCTTAATTTCTGCTCATCTACACGATCTGCTTCTACAGTTTGCCTTAGTTCGCGTATTTTCACTTCTTTTTCTTGAATCTCTTGTTTTACTGCTTTAACAAAGTTTTCTAACTTCGTTGTTTTTTCTTCCATATCAGTTAACTTGCGAGTCCACTCTTCCAGTTCACGTTGGCGTCCTAATAAAGAAGATTTCGCTTGCTTTACCGCCCCACCAGTCATAGAACCGCCAGGATTCACGACGTCACCTTCGATTGTTACAATGCGATAACGGTATTGCAGTTGTTTCGCCAACTCATTTGCTCCACGTAAATCTTTCGCAACAATAACAGTACCTAATAAATTTGAAACTACATTTTCATATTTATTGTTGTACTGCACAAGTTCTGCCGCCACACCTACAAACGATGGGTGTTGATTTGCAATGCGTAATTGCTCAAATGATAACGATCTGCTTTTAATAACAGCTTGCGGTAAAAACGTTGCACGTCCATGTTTATTTTGCTTTAGAAATGCAATCGCATTACGAGCATGTTCCTCTGTTTGTACAACAATATGCTGCATCGCTGCACCTAGAGCGATTTCCATTGCAACTTCGTATTCTTTCGGTACCGTTAACAGTTCCGCAACAGCACCCTCGATACCTTGCAACCTATTTTCTCTAGCTTTCAATACTTCACGTACACCTTGATAGAATCCAGAATAATCTTCTTGCATCTCTTCAAGCATTTCTTTTCGAGAACGTGCCTGTTGCACAAATTGATATGCTTGATACAGTTTTGTTTCATTTTCACTATACTGCGTCTTACATTTCCCAAGCGCCGCCTCTGTCTTCTGTATATTTGAGAGAATGCCAGCTACTTTTTCTTTCGCTTGTTCGTAACTTTCTACAAGTTTCGTCTTTTTCGCTGTAATTTCCATACGCATTTCTACATATTTCGCATTCTCTTCATCTAGACGCTCGTTTTTAGACGTTTGCTGTTTCGATTGTTCTTCAATCATAGATAATTCATTACGATGACTAGCTTGTTGATTTAAAAGCTCAATATAGTCACCTTTTAAATTCTCAATCTGTTCCTCTAAATTGTCAGCAAAAGTAGCAAGCAGTTGCTCATTATCATGCAATTTTTGCTCCAACTCTTTTACTTCATTCACAAATTGCATTAAAGATTCTGTACTTGACTCAATCTCACCATCGTAACTTTTAGCTTTCTCAGTTAATTCAACAATTAACTGAGAAAGTTGCGCACAATGCGTCGTAGCATTTTGCTTTCTTTCTTTTAACAACTCACGCTGCCCTTCTAGTTTTTCTAGCTCTTTACTAGAAAGAAGAAGTACTTCTTGCAACGAGTCTACAGACTCGTCTACCGCTTGTAATTGTCCTCGTAATTCCTCAAGCTCTTCTTCACTTTTTTGTAAATCCGTTGACATTTTAGCTTCTTCGTTTTTATTATGCCCAAACTGATTTCGAAGCGCTTCCCATTTCTCATGCAATTCTTCAATTTCATGAACAATAAGCGCAGCTTCTACTTTCTCTAATTCTTCTTTATTCTCAAGATAATCTTTCGCAATAGAAGCTTGTCTTTCTAAAGGTTCTACTTGACTACTTAATTCATGAATTATATCTTGTACACGATTTAAGTTTTCTTGTGTTTCTGCTAGTTTCCCTTCAGCTTTCTTTTTGCGAAGTTTGTATTTTAGTACGCCTGCCGCTTCTTCAAATACACCTCGACGCTCTTCTGACTTACTACTTAAAATCTCTTCCACTTTCCCCTGGCTAATAATTGAAAAAGCTTCTCTTCCCATACCAGAGTCCATAAATAAATCGATAATATCTTTCAATCTACATGATTGTTTATTAATATAAAAATCACTATCACCTGAACGAGATACACGACGTGTTACACACACCTCATTGTATTCAATTGGTAAACGTTGATCTTCATTATTTAAAGTTATTGTTACTTCAGCAACATTAACCGCTCTCCTCGTATCACTGCCTGCAAAAATAATATCCTCCATCTTTGCACCACGTAATGATTTTGCAGATTGTTCACCAAGTACCCAGCGAATTGCATCAGTAATATTACTTTTCCCGCTTCCATTAGGTCCTACTACAGAAGTTACACCTGGGACAAAATCAACAGATACACGCTCAGCAAAAGACTTAAACCCTGCTATTTCTAATCTTTTTAAAAACACGAAAGGCCTTCCTCCTATTCTCCGTCGTTATAAATGTTCTCTATACAAAAACAAGTATTATACGGATTTACCTTCTTTTTCTTTATAAACAAAAAGAAAGTTTCATTCTATGCATAAGGAATCCCCCTCATTCAAAGGGGGATTCCTTATAGTTGTTCTTTTAATTTTTTCAATGCTTCTGCAGCAGCTTGTTGCTCTGCTTCTTTTTTCGACTTACCACTACCAAGACCTAAAGCTACGTTATTTAACGTAACACGTGACACAAATTCTCGATTGTGAGCTGGTCCTTTTTCTTGCAAAATTTGATACTCAACATTGCCACTGCCATCACGCTGAATCAATTCTTGCAACTGACTCTTATAATCCATCACATGAGAAAAAGCACCCTCATTAATTTTCGGATATACAATTTCTTTCAAGAATTCCCAAACTGTTTCTAGCCCTTGATCAAGATAAAGGGCACCAATAAACGCTTCAAAGACATCCGCTAATAAAGCTGGTCGTTCACGTCCACCTGTCATTTCTTCACCTTTTCCTAATAAAACGAGGCTGCCAAATGACAATTCGTTCGCAAAACGAACAAGAGATGGCTCACATACAATAGCTGCACGTAGTTTTGTTAACTCTCCTTCGCTCATTGTCGGATATTTTTGAAACAGATACTGTGATACAGTCAGTTCCAATACTGCATCTCCAAGAAATTCAAGACGCTCATTATCTTCATGCGGTTTTTTTCGATGCTCATTCACATACGATGAATGCGTAAATGCTTGAATCAATAATTTTTCATCTGTAAACGTAATACCTATCTTTTCTTGAAACACTTTAAATGCTTCACGATATTTTGTTTCGTATTTTTTTTCTCTATATTTTCGGTACGGCATAGGTCCCTCCAGATATAAGCCAGAAAGCCCCGCTAAAAAACGGGACTTCACTTAAGCATTATAGATGACTCTCTATGTAAGTCACAGCATCGCCAACAGTAGCAATCTTTTCAGCATCTTCATCAGAAATTTCCATTTCGAATTCATCTTCTAATTGCATTACAAGTTCTACTACATCTAGGGAGTCTGCTCCTAAATCTTCCTTGAAGCTTGCAGCTGGTACTACCTCAGTCTCTTCTACTCCTAAACGATCAACGATGATTTTTGTTACGCGCTCTAAAACATCTGCCATTCCATTCACCTCCCCTCAAATATTATATTAAATATTGACCAAAAAAACTAGGTGAAATCGATTCTTTTATTACATTACCATACCGCCATCAACATTTAACGTTTGACCTGTAACATATTTGCTTTGATCAGAAGCAAAAAACGTTACAGCATTCGCGATATCTTTCGCTTCACCAAATTGAGCAGCTGGAATAACTTTTAACATTTCAGCTTTAATATTCTCATCTAGTACATCCGTCATATCAGTCGCAATAAAGCCCGGCGCAATTGCATTCACTGTAATATTTCGACTTGCTAACTCTTTTGCAGATGTTTTTGTTAATCCAATAACACCCGCTTTAGCAGCAACATAATTAGCTTGCCCTGGGTTTCCTATAACACCCACAACAGAAGCGATATTTATAATTCTACCGTGACGTTGACGCATCATATAACGAGATACTGCTTTTGTACATAAGAATACACCTTTTAAGTTTGTATTAATAACTGTATCCCATTCTTCTTCTTTCATACGCATTAATAAATTATCTTTTGTTACACCAGCATTATTTACAAGAATATCAACTTGTCCAAATGTATCTACTGTTTGTTTCACCATATTTGTAACATCATCAGCATTTGCAACATCTGCTTTTACCGCAATTGCATCAGAACCTAATTTCTTAATTTCATCTACTACTTCATTTGCTTTTTGTTCATTACCTGCATAATTTACTACTACATTTGCCCCTTGTTTCGCTAAATCGATCGCAATCGCGCGACCAATTCCACGTGAAGCGCCAGTTACTAATGCTACCTTCCCTTTTAACATCAGTTTTCTCCTCTCAAATTTGAAATGGTATCTTTTAATGTCTCTTCATCATATATCGCATATGCTTTCACTGATGAATCAATTGACTTCATAAGTCCAGCAAGTACTTTTCCAGGCCCAATTTCAATAAATGTATCTACTCCCTGCTTCACCATACATTCAATAGACGGGTACCATAATACAGGCGAATAAAGCTGTTCGATTAACTTTTCTTGAATGTCGGCACCACGTGTAATAACATCCGCCGTAACATTTGCAATAACAGGAATATTCGTATCATGAATTGTAATTTCATTTAAAACACTTTGGAACTTCTCAGCTGCCGGCTTCATAAGTGAAGAATGGAATGGCCCACTTACTTTTAGTGGAATTGCTCTCTTTGCACCATTTTCTTTCGCTCTTTGAGAAGCAACCTCTACGCCTTGCTTCGTTCCAGAAATTACAATTTGCTTCGTACTATTCATATTAGCGATTTGCACTGCATATCCTTCACTTGTTACTTCTTCTGTAACTTGTTTCAGCATATGTGGGTCAGCACCTAATATAGCTGCCATTGCACCTTCCCCGCCCGGAACAGCTTCTTCCATATATTCCCCGCGTTTCCTTACAGCATATACCGCATCTTCAAAAGTTAATGCACCAGCTGCTACAAGAGCGCTATATTCACCTAAACTATGACCAGCGACAAAGTCAGGTGTAATGTCATACTCTTTCAAAGCTGTCAAAATAGCAAAACTCGTTGTTAATAATGCAGGCTGCGCATTTGTTGTTAATGTAAGCTTTTCCTGCGGTCCTTCAAAAATCACTTCTGAAAGTGAATCTTGCAACACCTCATCTGCTTTTGCAAACACTTTTGCAACCTCTTTATTATTCTCTGCTAATTGTTTACCCATTCCAACTGCCTGTGAACCTTGGCCCGGAAAAAGAAATGCCATTTTTCCCATTTCAAATCCTCCTCTTATTGGAGTGACTCTTTCTCCATTACGCTTGAAATCGTAGGAATTACTTCTTTCGCTACCATTTCTCTCGTTTGACGAATCGCACTAAATATCGACTGGTCATTAGAAGAACCGTGAGCCTTAATGACAGGTGCTTTCAATCCAAATAATGCAGCTCCTCCATACTCCGAATAATCCATTTTATCTTTTAATACCATAAGTTTTGGCTTTAATACCGCCGCTGCTAATTTGCTCGTAAATGAACTCATTAATTGTTCTTTCAACATAGAGAATAGCGCAAGTGCTGTTCCCTCTAATGATTTCAACGCTACATTCCCTGTAAAACCATCACATACAACAACATCTGCTACACCTTGCAATAAATCTCTTGATTCAACGTTCCCAACGAAATTAATTGGCGCATCTTTAAGCATTGCAAATACTTGCTTTGAAAGCTCGTTTCCTTTTCCATCCTCTGTTCCAACGTTTAATAGTCCAACGCGAGGATTTTCAATTCCTCTTACCTTCTCAGCATAAACAGATCCCATTACTGCATATTGATATAAATGAATTGGTTTTGCATCAACATTTGCTCCAACATCTAACATAACAAAACCTTTTCCATCTACAGTTGGCATTGTAGGCGATAAAGCTGGTCGCTCAATTCCTTCCATACGACCGACAACAAATAATCCAGCTGCCATTAAAGCTCCTGTACTACCTGCGGATATACAAGCGTCTGCTTCTCCATCCTTTACTTGTTGTGCCGCAAGCACCATTGAAGCTTGTTTTTTTCGACGAACCGCTCTTACTGGTTCCTCCGTTGATTCTATTTTTTCGTCTGTATGAAGAATAGTAATTCGTTCATCACTCGTTAAGTATTGACGAATTTCCTCTTCTTTCCCTACTAACGTAATATGTAAATCAGAATATTCCTTAATAGCTTTCATTGCCCCTAATACTACAGCCTTTGGAGCGTGATCTCCGCCCATTGCATCTATTGCGATTTTCATAAGTTGTTACCTTCCTCACTATAATTACTAGATCGATACATTTCAAAAGTGCCTGTAAAAACAAGTTCTTCTCCAACGAAGCTACGCACTTTGACAACCGTCCGTCCCTTATCATTCTCTACATCTTCAACGCGCGCTTTTGCAACAACACGCTCTCCTAATTTTACAGGGCGAATGTATCGAATGGTAGACTTTGCAGTTAAAGCTAATTCTTCATCAATAACCGCAACAGCTAGTGAGTTTGCTTGCGCAAACAGATGATGCCCACGGGCAATTTGATTTCTTTTAAATACATGTTCTACCTTTACTTCAAAGATAGAGATTGCATGTCTATCTAATTCAATATCAATAATTTCTCCAACAACCTCTTCTAACGGTAAAGATTTCACATCTTCTTCATGTTGCTTTGTAGCTACATGTTTAATTCTCTCTCTTAATTCAGGAATAGACAATTCCATACGATCAAGTCGTACTGTTTGTATACTTACTTGAAATTTTTCCGCTAAATCTTCATCCGTAATAAAAGGATTTGATTCGATTGTTTGTTGTAATAACTCTTGTCTTTCTTTTTTACTTCTTCTTTTTTTCATACCGCACCATCCATTTTTATGACTAGGTACTAACAGTAGTATATAATCATTAAAAGTAGAATGCAACAAAAACTTTTGTTGACTCCCTTTAATCGAGCTTCTCTCCTTGGAACACACCTGTCCCATCAAGATACGTACGCAAGGCAGCGTACTGATCATTGTGCCAAAACGCTTCTGAATCTACTAGTATCGCCGCATCTTGCCTTGCTGTTTCTAACGCTCGATAATCATGTACCATGTCAGCAACCTTAAATTCTGGTAAGCCACTTTGCTTACTCCCAAAGAAATCTCCAGGACCTCGTAATTCTAAATCTTTTTCTGACAATACAAATCCATCATTTGTTTCAGTCATTATGCGCATTCTTTCTTTCCCTGTTTCTGATTTAGGGTCTGCTATTAATAAACAATATGATTGCTCACTACCACGGCCGACACGCCCTCTAAGCTGATGAAGCTGCGATAAACCGAAACGTTCTGCATCATAAATAACCATTACAGTCGCATTCGGTACGTTCACACCTACTTCAACAACTGTTGTCGATACAAGAATTTGCACTTTATTTTCACTAAACTGTCCCATTATCTCTTCTTTTTCCTGAGACGATAATCTCCCATGCATCAATCCAACTTGGCATTTCCCTTGGTAATGATGCGTCAGCATACTATGTAAGTCGATAGCATTTTGCACATCAAGTTTCTCAGATTCTTCAATTAGAGGACAAATAACGTATGCCTGTCTTCCTTTTTTTATCTCCTTTTCAACAAAACCGAGAACGCGATCTAACATATCATGTTTTGCCCAATATGTTTCAATCACCTTTCTACCTGCTGGCATCTCATCGATTATCGAAACATCCATCTCTCCAAATGCAGTAATTGCAAGCGTACGCGGAATTGGTGTCGCTGTCATAAATAATACATCTGGACTTTCACCTTTCTCCCGTAAAACTCGGCGCTGCGCTACACCAAATCGATGCTGTTCATCTGTAATAACGAGACCCAACCTATGAAATATAACTTCATCTTGAATTAAGGCATGCGTTCCAACAAGAATATCTAGTTCTCCTTGTTCTAACTTCGCTAAAATTTCTCGACGTCTCGCACCTTTAACAGAACTTGTTAACAGTTCCACCTTCATACCAAAATGCGAAAACGTTTCAGCAAGCGACTGATAATGTTGCTCAGCTAAAATTTCTGTAGGAACCATTAAAGCACCTTGATAATGAGCTAATTTCGATGCATAAAGGCCAATCGCAGCAACAACTGTTTTCCCAGAACCAACGTCACCTTGCAATAGTCGGTTCATCCGATAAGGAGATGTCATATCTTTCAAAATTTCATCTACAACTCGGCGCTGCGCACCAGTTAATGGAAATGGCAGTGCATCGATAAATTCTTGTAATTCTACTGACGGAATCTCTTTCTTCGTCCCTTTTGAATTTTCCCTCTCCATTTTCCGGAGCGTTTGCATTTTCAGCTGAAATAAGAAAAATTCTTCATATACAAAACGGCGACGCGCTTGCTTCAAATCTTCCTGTCCTACCGGAAAATGCAATGCCCTAAGCGCTTCATATCTTGGTAATAATTTATATCGCCCTAACAAACCATCCGGTAACACTTCGACTATAGAATCTCCATATTCCTTTAACGCTTGAGCAATAAAACGACGCATCTGTTTTACTGTAAGTTTCCCCTTTACTGAATAAACAGGTTCCACTTCTTGTTGACGTACAACCGGCCCAAAATGAAGTTCTGATACAGCAATTGTTTGACGATGTTGATCCCATTTACCAGTAATCGTTACCGTTTCATCTAACTTTAATTTTTGCTTATAGTAAGGCCTATTAAAACATACCGCCGTAATTAAATAACGACCGACGAGAACACGAACTGTTAAACGCGATTTCTTCTTACCATAATATTGCAGTAAAGGAGCACTATGAATCTTCCCTTCAACCGTTACACGTTCATCATGCTTTACTTCAGCAAGATCTTTCATCGCATAATCTTCATAACGGTATGGAAAATGTTCTAATAGATGAGAAACTGTATAAATACCCATCTCATGTAGTAACTCAGATGTTTCTCCTCCGATCCCCTTTACATCCGTAACAGGAACTTGTACAACATCATTCAAGATTCTCACACCCCGTCACATTATTTTCTTTATTGCATTTTATTTGAGTACCAATTAGCATCTGTAATCGCTCTCTTTCACCTTATATATTCTATCATAGGCATTCTAAGAGAAACTACTCAAATCCCTTATATAAAACAAGTAAAAAAGAGCCTCACTATTAGCAGCAAGGCTCTTTTCTCTCTTCAATATGCTAGCCTTTTGAATAAAAACTAGTAATAAACTTCATATTACTACTTCTTATCCATTAGCAAGTAAGTAATCCATTTATTTTCAAAACGAATCTTATCTTATTCTACAGAGAAGATGAAAGAATACACTGGTTGGTTTCCAGCATGCACTTCTACTTCTGCATCTTCAAATTTCTCTTCTACAAATTCAACTAACTCCGCTACTTCTTCGTCAGTTGCATCCTCACCTTGTAGAATCGTTACGATTTCAGAATCTTCATCAATAAGCGCTTCTAGTAATTGCTTCGCAGCTCCTACTTTTTCAGCATTTGTAGATACAATTTTCCCATCTGCAATACACATGAAGTCATCTTTTTGAATTGCTACACCATCAATTTCCGTATCACGTACAGCATACGTAATTTGACCTGTTTTCACATGAGATAAAGCTTCTTGCATGTTTTCTTCATTCTCTTCTAACGTTCCAACTGGGTTAAATGCTAACATTGCTGCCATACCTTGAGGAACTGTTTTCGAACGAACAACAATAACTTCTTGATCTACAACTGATGCCGCTTGTTCTGCTGCCATTACAATATTTCCGTTATTCGGTAAAATAATGATTTTTTCAGCATTTGCTTCTTCAATTGCCTTCACGATATCCTCCGTACTTGGATTCATCGTTTGACCACCTTCGATAACTTTCGTTGCGCCGATGCTCTCAAATAAAGTTTTAATACCAGACCCCATAGCTACAGTTACGATACCATATGGTTGTTTTTCTTTCGATTGAGCTGGTTGTTCAGGAACCATAGTAGGTTCATCTAATAAAGCAGTATGCTGTTCACGCATATTTTCTACTTTAATCTTAATTAAACTACCGTATTTTTGCCCGTAGTTCATAGCGTCTCCAGGATGTTCTGCATGGATATGAACTTTTACAATTTCATCATCAGACACAACTAGTAGAGAATCACCATATACACTAATATCTTCACGGAATTTTTGTTCAGAGAAATTATGCTCTTTCACCTTTTCAGCCTCTAATTTCACCATGAACTCCGTACAATATCCATACTTAATATCTTCTGTACTCAATTGGCTTTGTACACTACGGTGATGTTCTGCGCGTACCATTTCATTCATAGATGGTTGCGTCGGTGCATCAGAAGAAATCGTTTCTCCTTTTAAGTCAGCTAAAAATCCTTCGTATACCACTACAAGACCTTTACCACCGCTATCTACAACGCCAACTTGTTTTAATACAGGTAATAAATCTGGCGTACGATTTAACGATGCGTTTGCTTCTTTCACAACGTCTTCCATAAACAAAACAAAGTCGCGCTGTTTTTTCGCAACTGTTACTGCATATTTACCCGTTTCTCTTGCAACCGTTAAAATCGTTCCTTCAATCGGTTTCATAACCGCTTTATAAGCCGCCTCTACTCCAGCTTCTAGTGCTGCAGCAAAATCAACTGTTGTTAATTCTTCTTTTTGTTCAATGGATTTAGAGAAACCACGGAACAACTGAGATAAAATAACTCCAGAGTTACCACGAGCTCCCATTAATAATCCTTTGGCTAAACTTACGCCGACTTTACCAGCATGCTGTGAAGGGTTTGCTTTCACTTCACGCGCACCTGAAGTCATAGATAAGTTCATGTTTGTACCGGTATCGCCATCTGGAACTGGAAATACGTTTAATGCATCAACAAGCTGAACATTGTTTGTTAAATTATTCGCTCCTTGCATGATCATTTGTGATAAACGTTTTCCATCAATTTTTTGAATTGACACAGATTTTCCTCCTTAATGCACATTACAAGTTTATTACTTTAACTCCTTGTACGTAGATGTTTACAGAATCTACTGCTAGTCCTACAGTTTGATCTAATGTATATTTCACTTTCGTCTGCACATTATGTGCCACTTCTGAAATTTTCGTACCATAGCTCACAATAATATACATATCAATATGTACTTCATCTTCATCTTTACGAACAATAACACCTCTAGTGAAGTTTTCTTTTCGTAAAATGTCTGTTAATCCATCTTTTAACTGATTTTTTGATGCCATACCTACGATACCGTAGCAATCTACCGCGGCACCTCCAGCAATTGTTGCAATTACATCTGTACTAATATCAATTTGACCGTACTTCGTTTTAATTTCAATTGACATCTCGTTTCCCCCTTCATAAATGGTGAAAGTGAGCTAGACTACTTTAGTTACTATCATATAATCTTTTTAAAGAAAATTCCATCGTTCTTTCTTTTCACTCTCATATTTTATGTTTTAAATTACACTTTTTTATGATGAGCAAAATAGTCCATTGTTATTATACAACATGTACCACTATAATATGTCAAGCAATTTTTATGGATTTCAACTTTTCTTCATTGACATATAGTGTCAAGTAAATTTTCTTGATTTCTTTTTTCTACGGTGTTGCATTCTCTTTTTAGTTGTGTTAAATTATAGTAGTGTTTTTAGCATCGCATAAAAGACTAACATTGAAAAATTACGTATGGTAAGGTATCAAGGGAGGGAAATATAAATGGCTCGTGTTTGTGCTATTACTGGAAGAAAAGCTCGTTCTGGTAACTCTCGTTCTCACGCAATGAACGCTACAAAACGTAAATGGGGCGCTAACCTTCAAAAAGTTCGCGTACGCATCGACGGAAAAGTTCAACGTGTTTACGTTTCTGCTAGAGCATTAAAATCTGGCAAAATCGAACGTGTTTAATAATAAAAAAAAGAGCCGATAGGCTCTTTTTTTACTATAACAATGGAAAAAGCACCGGTGATAGGTGCTTTTTTTAATCTTTTTTGAAGGTATTTAACATTGCACGAACTATTCCACCAAGAAATTTAGGTAACTTAATTGTATAAAATCTCATGGTTTCCCTCCTAATCCCCATTACTCCACTTGGTCACTATATGATGTAAGGAGCAAAATTGTTTCTTCAATCAGTGCTTCTTATCAACATTAATATGCCAGAAGTAAATGAAAAAGTACCTTTTTCCTCAACGAGTTCGTTACTAATACAAAGTGTTGATCCCCACTCTATTGTTTTATTAGTAAGAGGGTACTTAAAACCAAACAATGTAATCCCTTCCACTATTTCAGTAACTGGTACAAAAGATACATAAGGAAAATTTTTATTTTCTTCAATTATATGTGTACCCATTTTTTTAACTGTTATTTCATTTTTATTGTCCACAATACACATTTCTATCTCTACTTCTAACCCTTTTAAAAGCATCTGTATATTTGCCAAACCGTGATCAAGCCTTCCACCAGTAGCACCAAAAATACGAATTAGTGCCGGCTTCTGTTCTAATGCCCAGTTGATTGCAATTTCTAAATCCGTTTGATCTTTTTCCCGCGGAACAATATGTAATTCGTTCGTTTGCTGTCCCATCCATACTAATTCTTCTTCAGTAACTGAATCGTAATCTCCAAACGCAACAGCCGGGGTAATCCCTTTCTTTAATAGACGGTATACTCCCCTATCAACCGCTGCCCACACTACTTCCTCATTCTCGTATCGAGCAAAATCTGCGCAATATTCCGAAGGTCCTCCTGCCAAAATATGAATAATCATTTTTTCTTCTCCTTCCATTGTAAAAAGGCAATCTGCCATTTGGTAGATTGCCTTTTTACATATTTTTATCCTATCCTATAAATGCCTTACTAGGATAAAAGTTCATCACTACCCACGAATTACGCGAATTGCTTCACCGCGGTCTTTTTGATTGTATACTGCTGACCCAGCTACAAGTACATTTGCTCCTGCTTCCACACAAAGTCTTGCTGTTTCAGCATTTACACCACCATCAACTTCAATTTCCACTTCTAGATTGCGCTCTTTCACCATGTCTGCAACTTGTTTAATTTTCGGTAATACAGAATGGATAAACTTCTGTCCACCAAATCCAGGGTTTACTGTCATAAGTAATACCATATCTATATCTTCTAATACATGCTCAATCACTGAAACTGGCGTATGTGGATTTAATACAACGCCCGCTTTAATACCATGAGATTTAATTAACTGAATTGTACGATGTAGATGCGGACACGCCTCTACGTGAACAGTAATAATATCCGCTCCCGCTTGTGCGAAAGTCGGGATATAGTTATCAGGATTTTCAATCATTAAATGTACATCTAATGGTAATGATGTAATCGGACGGATTGCTTCTACAATTAACGGTCCAATCGTAATATTTGGTACGAAATGTCCATCCATTACGTCAACGTGAATGTAATCCGCTCCGCCCTTTTCTACATCTTTAATCTCTTCCCCTAATTTTGAAAAATCTGCTGATAAAATCGATGGTGCAATTTTAATCATAACTAATACCTCGGCTTTCTCTCTCTAATTTCTTCTACGAATTGTTTATAGTTCTTATAGCGATATTCTGTAATCTTCCCTTCTTCAACCGCAGCTTTCACCGCACATTTCGGTTCAGAAAGATGTGTACACCCTCTAAATTTACAGTATTGGCTCGCTTCTTTCAACTCTGGAAAACAATATGTAAGATCTTCTACTTCTATATCAATGAAATCTAGTGAACTAAAACCCGGTGTATCTGCTACTAGTCCACTCCCAATTGCAATTAATTCTACGTGTCTTGTCGTATGCTTCCCGCGTCCTAAATGGGAGGAAATATCATTTGTTTTCAGCTCTAATTCTGGACGTAGCACATTAAGCATTGAAGATTTCCCAACACCAGATTGACCCGCAACGACAGAAACACAATTTTCTAAGTATGGTTTTAATATATCAATACTTTCTGACGTATTAATAGAAGTAAATAAAACATCATAACCCATCTCACGATAATCATTCGCATAAGCTTCAACAGTTGCTTTCATTTTTTCATCTACTAAATCCATCTTGCTAATACAAATAATTGGCTTAATGTTATGATATTCAATCAGCACTAAAAATCGATCTAACAGTCCAGGATTAAAATCTGGTTCTACTGCAGAGAACACAAGGATCGCTTGATCGACATTAGCAATAGGAGGTCTAACAAGTTCATTTTTTCGATCAAACACTTCAAGCACATAACCTTCAGTTGGATTATCTGCCTGAAAAACAACTTGGTCTCCTACAAGTGGTGTAATTTTATTTTTTCTAAATACACCTCGCCCACGACATTGCGTAACCCCTTCTTCATGCTGCACGTAATAAAACCCACTTAAAGCTTTTATAATTTTTCCTTCTGGCATAGAATTCTCCTTTTTTGTATAAGGTGATGCTGAATTTAAAAATGAATAGATTTAAATTTTCCAAATAACGATTTCAAAACCTACCATATATACTTTCGCTAATATATATTAAATTTCCCATTAAATGCAAAAAAACATTTACAGCTGCATCACTTTACTAGCTTTTTGAATCATATATTTTTGCCTGCTATACCGTCCACTTTGTAGACAGCATAACAGGCAATAATAATAAGTAGACTTTCACTATTATTGAGTTGGATATGGTACTTCTTTATCAATAATCGTTACTCCATCCCGTACAATTTTATAGTGTCCCTTTGAACCTTCTTGAATTACAAATTCTAAAGAAATAGTCGCTGATTCAGTAATTGTTCTCGTTTCAACCGGTCTATCCATTTTTTGCTGCATGTCTTCTTTATAAATTTCTATTGTTTGCGGCTTTTTTTCACCTGTTACAGCAGGCTCATATGGGATAGAGATATTGTCCACTTTTACCGTTTTAGTCACTTTAGGCTTTTGACCATCAGAGATAATAATAGTTACTTTATCTCCCTCTTTTAATGGTGTACCTGGTTTTGGAAATTGCGAAATTACAAGTCCTTTTTCGACTGTATCTGAATACTCTCGTTTTATATCTGACGTTAGTTTTCTCTCATTCAAATAACCAGTTACACTATTTTCAGTCCACCCCGAAAAGTCACCTGGTCTAATTTGATAAGGGCCTTTACTTACCCAGATTTTCAGTTCTTGCTCCGCTTCTATAACCATTTGATCAGGCGTCGGAATTTGTTCTACAATTTCACCTTTCGGCTTATCATTTTCAATATAATTTACCGTAACTTGTTTATATTTTTCTTCTAACTCAGCTTTTACACTCTCAAAGTTTTGACCTGTGAAATTTGCCATCTTACTTTTCTTTTTTCCACCTGATTGATAGATAGTAATTTTAGCGTTTTCTTTTACGACTCTTCCTGCTACAGGATCCGTTTTTATTACATCCCCAACCTCAACATCATCTGTATATACAATATTAGGCTCCGTCACCTCAAAGCCCTTTTCTACTAATGTATTTACAGCTGTCGTGTATTTCATACCAGCCACATCAGGAACTTTCACATCTTTCGGAATAAATAATCCTGGAATAACCGTAAGTGCTAATGTTATTCCTATTGCTAAAAATAAAAATGTTGAAATTAAAACTTTAAGCCACTTGCTACTCCGTTTTTTCTTCTTATCTAACTCAGCTGCTTCTGCTCTTATCGGTTCTTCCATCTTACTCCCATTTAAAACAATCGTTTCATCACTTACATTTTCAAATAATTGTTCTTGTTGAATAATCGGAATCGCTTTCGTCGCTTCCATATCTTCCGGTATGGAAAATGGTTGCTCATTTATCCTCTCTGGATATAGCGCAGTTTCAATATCTCGCTTCATCGCATTGGCAGATTGATATCGGTGAAACGGATCTTTTGCAGTTGCCTTTAATATAATATTTTCAACACTTTGCGGAATATTTTCATTCCATCTTTTTGGTGATGGAATTTCACTTTGTAAATGTTTTAAAGCTATGGCAACAGCAGATTCGCCAGAAAACGGTTGTCTTCCTGTTAACAATTCAAACATAACTATTCCAAGAGAATAGATATCTGATTGTTTATTTGCTATCCCGCCACGTGCCTGTTCTGGTGATAAATAATGGACTGAACCGAGCACTGAATTTGTATGTGTAATTGTTGTTGCACTTGTAGCTGTCGCAATTCCAAAATCTGTTACTTTTATTATTCCATCAGCTCGAATTAAAATATTGTGCGGCTTTATATCACGATGCACAATTTCAAAATGATGGGCATGTGCCATAGCGGATGTTAACTGCTCCATAATATCAAGAGCTTCTCCTATAGGTAACATCCCTCGCTCAATTATGTATTGCTTCAATGTTTGCCCTGGTACATATTCCATGACAAGATAGTATATACCATCTTCTTCTCCGACATCATACATATTCACAATATTTGGATGCGACAACGTTGTAACAGACTGCGCTTCTCGATGGAAACGTTTAATAAACTCTTCGTTATTTGAGTAGTCGAGTCTTAATATTTTTACCGCTACATCTCGGCCAAGTATATCATCATGAGCTAAATATACATTGGCCATTCCGCCACCACCAATCATTTTCAGCAGCTTATAACGGTCATTTAAGCGTTTTCCAATCAGCACGTTGCACTTCACCTACTTTCGTTTGTCGAACCCGCATAATCAATAAGAACAAGTGTGATATTATCTTCTCCACCGCGATCATTTGCCAATTGAATGAGACACTGCCCTTTACCTTCAAGCTGTTCATTTAACTGTAAAATTTGTCGCATATCATCAATAGAAACTTTGTTTGATAACCCATCAGAGCAAAGAAGTAATTGATCATCTTCCTCAATCACCAACGTTTTAACATCTAACCCAACTTTTTCTTCTGTTCCTAATGCCCTTAATAACACATTCTTTTTCGGATGATACTCTGCGTCTTCCTTTGAAATTTCACCATGTTTCACAAGCTCATTTACAAGTGAATGATCTTCCGTTACTAGCGTCATTTCTCCTTCTGATACCATATAGCAACGACTATCTCCTATATGCCCTATTGTCACAAAGCTTGGTGTACAAACAGCTATTATAAGCGTTGTTCCCATACCATTACATTCTGCATTTTGCTGAGCGTATTCATATATACGCTCATTAATAATCCCAACACTAGTATGTAACCATTGTTCTACTTTTTTCGGCTCATTCATATTATGTGTTTGCTTCCAATAATCATGGAATAATTGAATGGCCATCGAGCTAGCTACATCACCAGCTCGATGACCTCCCATTCCATCTGCTACTACCGCTAATACATTTCCATCTAAATTGTGAAAAACTCCTGCACTATCTTCATTATGTTGACGAACTTTTCCTTTATCCGATAGAAATACGGCTTTCATCTCGTCACCTCGTCTCTTCTTTGCGCTCCTTCGCACGCAACTGACCGCAGGCTGCATCAATATCATGACCTTGTTCACGGCGAATCGTTACATTCACTCCACGATCTTTTAACGTTTTCTCGAACAAGAAAATTTGTTCACGTGGCGTACGTACATAATCACGTTCAGGTACGTAGTTTACCGGAATCAAGTTCACATGACATTTTACACCTTTTAAGAGCGCAGCAAGCTCTTCAGCATGCTCTACTTGGTCATTTTCTCCTCCAAATAATCCATATTCAAAAGTAATACGACGCCCTGTTCTATTTACATAGTATTTAATAGCTTCCATTAAATCTGGTAATTTATAAGCACGGTTAATCGGCATTAATTTTGAACGTAATTCTGAGTTTGGAGCATGCAATGAAATCGCAAAATTAATTTGTAGATCTTCTTCAGCAAACTTATAAATTTTCGGGATAATTCCACTTGTCGAAACAGTCATATGTCTTGCACCAATATGAAGTCCTTTTTCATGGTTAATGATGCGTAAGAATCCCATTAAATTATCATAGTTATCAAATGGTTCTCCAATCCCCATAACAACAAGAGAACTTACACGTTCTTCTGTTTCATCAAGCGCACGCTGAACTTCTACTACTTGCGCTACGATTTCTCCAGCTTCTAGGTTTCGCTTTAATCCACCAAGTGTCGAAGCACAGAACGTACACCCAATACGACAACCAACTTGCGTTGTTACACAAATGGAATTTCCATATTCGTGTCGCATTAATACCGTTTCAATAGAATATCCGTCATATAATTGGAATAAGAATTTAATTGTTCCATCCGAAGACGTTTGTTTTACTAACGTGTTTAAAGTAGTAATATCAAAGGAATTCGACAATTTATCACGCAATCCTTTAGAAAGGTTTGACATATCCTCATAATTTTTTACACGTTTTTTATATAACCAATCAAAAATTTGTCCAGCACGGAACTTCGGTTCTCCTTGTTCCTTTAACCAATCTTGCATTTCATGAAGTTGTAAAGAGTAAATTGATGGTTTCTTCGTTTCTAAATTTTTCTTTTGTTTTCTTACAGTCGTTTCCATGATGCTACACCTTCTTCCTTAAACAAGCAATATAAAAGCCATCCGTCGCAAAATAATGCGGTAAAATTTGTACTTGACCTTCATCAATATACGGAGTTAATTTTTCTGGCATACGCTCTTTAAGCGTAGTATCCCATTCAAATTCAGGATGTTCTTGTAAAAATTTCTCTATTACTTGTTCATTTTCTATTTTCTCAATTGTGCACGTACTATAAACAAGACGACCGCCTTGTTTTAATAATGGTGCTACTTTTTCTAGTATTGCAATTTGAATCGTCGATAATCTTTCACTATCGCCTTTATCTTTTCCTAACTTAATATCAGGCTTACGTCTAATTACACCAAATCCAGAACACGGTGCATCTACCAATATTTTATCAAACGTTTCATTTGCAAAGTGCTCTTGCACTTTTCTAGCATCTAGCGCTTTAGTTTCGACATTTTCTAGACCAAGTCGCTCTGCTTGCTGTTTAATTAAACGTACTTTGTGTGCATGTAAATCAAGGGACATGACCTTACCAGTTCCCTTTAATCGTTCCGCGATATGCGTTGTTTTTCCGCCTGGAGCAGCACAACTATCAAGAACTGCATCTCCCGTATTCGGTTCTAAAGCGCGTGCTACAAGCATAGAACTTTCATCTTGAATGGAAAGAAATCCTTTTTTAAACGCTTCTGTATGCGCTACATTTCCTCTTTCAATCTGAATTGCATCATCTGATAAGTCACCACGTTTTGCTTCTATACCTTCACTTGCCAACAACTCAATCGCTTCTTCTACCGTTACCTTATCAACATTCACACGCGCTGTTGGTACAGGGGGTAACATGTTTACTTCGCACATTTTTTCTGCAGTTTCTAAACCGTATTCTGAAGTCCACTCTTGGACAAGCCAAACTGGATGACTTGTTGTAATTGCAAGACGTTCTACTGGATCCTTGATTTCATCTACAGAAGGTACACCTTCTCTCTGAATCGAACGTAATACACCGTTCACCATACCAGCAATTCCTTTATGCCCGCGACGCTTTGCAATCTCAACCGCTTCATGAATAGCCGCTCTTTCTGGCACTCGGTCTAAATAAATCATTTGATATAAAGATAAGCGAAGCAATACTCTTACCCACGCCTCAACCTTCTTTTTTAAAAAAGGCTGTAAATAATAATCTAATGTGTCACGACGTTGAATCGTTCCATATACAATTTCAGTTAATAAACCAATATCTTTTCTATCAATTGCACTTTTTTCAATTAGATTATTTAAAAGTAAGTTGCTATATGCACCACTTTTTTCCACTTGAATTAAACCATCAAGAGCTAATTCACGAACATTTTGTCTCATGCATTTTCTCCTAACTTCGTTCCAATTTCAGGTTTTGTTCCACGTAAAAATTGTGAACAACTCATACGCTTTTTACCAGAAGGTTGCAATTCAGTAATTTTAACACCTGTTTCATTACTCGTTGCTACAACAAAACCATCTTCTTCAATTGCAACAATCGTACCTGCTTCAGCCGGTTCAGTTATAGGCACTTTTTCTCCCCACCATACTTTAACAACTTGTCCTGCTAAAGTTGTATAAGCAACTGGCCATGGATTCAATCCGCGAATGTGATTGTATACTTCTTCACCTGTTTTTGTCCAATCAATTTTCTCTTGCTCACGTTTTATATTGTACGCAAACGTTACTTCTTCTTCGTTTTGTTTAATCGGTTCTAACTTACCTTGGATTAATAAAGGTACTGTTTTAGATAGAAGGTGTGCTCCTGCTTCACTTAATTTATCAAATAATGAGCCTGTCGTTTCACGCTCTTCAATTTCAACTTCCACTTGCGTTAAGATATCACCAGCATCCAATTTTTCTACCATATACATAATTGTAATACCTGTTTTTTCTTTACCTTCCATAATTGCATAATGAATTGGTGCACCACCACGAAGTTCAGGAAGTAAAGAAGCGTGAACATTAATACATCCATACTTCGGTGCTTCTAAAATTTCATTTGGTACAATCTGCCCAAATGCAGCTGTTACAATTAAATCTGGCTCTAATGCCAATACTTTTTCATATTCATCTTTTTCACGAATTTTTAACGGCTGTAACACAGGGATACCATGTTTTTCCGCTTCAACTTTAACAGGTGTAGGTGTTAATACTTTTTTTCTACCTACTGGACGATCAGGTTGCGTCACAACACCTACTACCTCATAGCCATCTTCAATAAGACGACGAAGCACCGGCACTGAAAAGTCCGGTGTTCCCATAAACACTACTTTTATCATTTAAAAACCGCTCCTTTTAACACCTATTCTAGTTCGTTTTCTTCATAATATCTTGTCACTTTCGATGTAAATAAAACACCGTGTAAATGATCAATTTCATGTTGAATTGCACGCGCTAAAAATCCTTCCGCTTCTAATAAGAATACTTTCCCACGGCGATTTTGCGCTCTTACTTTAATATAATCGGCACGTTCTACTTCACCATAAAGTCCCGGGAAGCTTAAACAGCCTTCGGGACCTACTTGTTCACCACGTTTTTCTAATATTGATGGATTGATTAACTCGATTTTCCCAGTATCATCATCGACATCAACAACCGCTACTTGCAAGCTTACACCTACTTGAGGCGCAGCTAAACCGACTCCGTCCGCAATTAACATTGTTTCATGCATATCTTTCAACAATTTCACTAACTTTTTATCAAAGTTAATTACTCTTTCGCATGGTGTTTCTAACACTTCATTTGGATGCTTTATTATTTCTAAAACTGCCATATTTCCCTCCGCTACATTAACATTGTTGGATTAAAATCAATTGAGATTTGTAGCTCTTTTTGCATTTCTGCTTGATAATGTTCATTTACCATTTTGAGCACGTTCTTTAAGTTTGGTTCCCGTTTGTATTTTATCATGCATTGATAACGATATCTATCTTTTATCCTTGGAATCGCTGAAGCAACTGGTCCTAGCACCATTGTTTGCTGTGAGCAATGCGTTCGTAAATACGAGGCAATTTTTTCCGTCACTTGTACCGCTTTTAATAATTCAGGATGAGATACAGTTACGAGTACAACATAGTAATATGGGGGATATTGTCTTGTTCGTCTCATTTGCATTTCTTGGTCAAAAAACACATCATATTGTTGGTTCTTCGCTAACTCTATACTGTAATGTTCTGGCGTATACGTTTGAATCACAACTTCCCCTGGCAATTCATGTCTACCCGCTCGTCCACTTACTTGCGTCAATAGCTGATATGTCTTTTCACTCGCCCGAAAATCAGGTAAGTGAAGCATCGTATCTGCAGTTAACACCCCAACGAGCGTTACTTTCGGAAAATCTAATCCTTTAGCAATCATTTGTGTTCCGAGTAATATATCTGCTTTTTCTTCCCCGAACGCCTTTAATAATTTTTCATGCATTCCTTTTCGACTTGTCGTATCTACATCCATTCGAATGACTCGTGCCTCTGGAAATAGTTTTGTAATTTCTTCTTCTACCTTTTGTGTACCTGTACCAAAGAAACGAATGTATGTACTTTGACAAGCTGGACACTCAGTTGGCATATTCTCTTCGTAACTACAATAATGACATTTTAAACGATGATTCATTTTATGATATGTCAATGAAATATCACAATGCGGACATTGAACAACATACCCACAATCACGGCACATAACAAATGTAGAATGACCTCTTCTATTTAAAAAGAGTACCATTTGTTCTTTCTTTTCTAATCGATCTGCTATTTTTTCATGCAGCGCCTTAGAAAACATTGATCGATTCCCGTCACGAAGTTCTTCTCGCATGTCAACAATCTCTACCGTTGGTAAAGCTTGTTCATTCATACGTTTTTCCATTGTTAATAGTTCATAAACACCTTTTTTCGCCCTTGCAAACGATTCAAGTGTTGGTGTCGCACTACCAAGAACGATAGGACATTTATGATATTGTCCTCTCCAGACAGCTACATCTCTTGCATGATACCTCGGATTATCTTCTTGTTTGTAACTTGATTCATGCTCTTCATCAATAATAATAATCCCTAAATTTTCAAAAGGCGCAAAAACAGCTGAACGCGCACCAACTACAACTTTCACTTCTTTTCTTAAAATCTTACGCCACTCGTCATACTTTTCTCCAACAGACAACGCACTATGAAGAACTGCAACTTGCGAGCCAAATCTACCTTTAAAACGATCCACCATTTGGGGCGTTAGTGCAATTTCAGGAACAAGAACGATAGCTTCTTTTCCTTTCTTGAGCACTGCTGCTATAGATTGTAAATATACTTCTGTCTTTCCACTTCCTGTAACACCATATAGTAAAAATGGATTATAAGTTTCATTTGTAATTGATGATAAAATCGGTGTAATAACTTGTTTTTGTTCCTCCGTAAGTGGAAATGGTTTTGTTTGTTCAAAATCATCATCGTCATACGGATTTCGGTATACTTCCACATACTTTTCTGAAATGAATCCCTTTTTAACAAGTGCTTTTATTGGAGCATCTGTTATTTGTAACTCTTCTGTAATTACTTTCAACGGTGCACTTTTATAATTTTCCACAAAATAATAAAGTACATCTTGTTGTTTTTTACTTTTCAGTTCAAATGCCGCTAATTCCAATTTATCTTCTGGCAACTCCGGCTGAACCACTCTTTGCTTCTTCTTTTGTACTTTATCTTTCACTTGATAAACGACTTCAACCGTACCATTTTTAATTTCTTGTTGAATAGTTCGGTATAAATGTGGCTGTTGCTCGATTACTTCAAAATCAATTGCTTCTTTATCCTGAAATAAATATAGTATTTCAGGTGCTATTTCTTCCTGTTTACAAAGTTGTAGACGTTTTTTATACGTTGCTTTTATCGCAGTTGGAAGCATCACTTGAAAAGCTGAAATCATGTAGCATAACGTTTCACTTGTAAGCCAATATCCAAGCTTTAATAATTCATCATTTAAAACCGGTGTTACATCTAATATTTCATGGATTGTCTTTAACTTCTTACTTTCTACATCCACCGAATCTTTAATCCCAATAATAAAACCTTGCAATTTTCTTGGGCCAAACGGAACTACTACACGCATTCCTGTCTGTACAATATCTTCCCATTTTTTAGGGATAATGTAATCAAATGGTCGATCTGTCTGACGGGCAGGTACATCAACAATTACACTTGCAAATTTCATAAACGATCATCTTCTAACATCATTTCAATTTGCTTCAATATTTCACGAGCTACCTCTTTTTTCATTAAAATTGGCAACTCAATAACTTTTCCATCTTTTCTATACATTGTTACAATATTCGTATCCGTGCCAAATCCAGCTCCTTGCGCTTTTACATCATTCGCGACAATCATATCTGCATTTTTCTCACGTAGTTTTTTCGTTGCATATTCCTCTACATTTGTCGTTTCAGCAGCAAAACCGATAAGTAACTGTTTATCCTTTTTCTGACCTAACGTTTTTAAAATATCCACCGTTCTTTCAAGTTCAATGACAGCATCACCATTTTGCTTTTTCATTTTATTCTCATGAACATATTTCGGACGATAATCTGCAACTGCTGCTGTTTTAATGACAACGTCTACGTTTTGATAATGTTGAAGAACCGCTTCTAACATATCTTGTGCAGATTCCACTTGCACTGTCGTTACATGTAACGGTGGATTTAATGCTGTCGGTCCTGAAACGAGTATAACATCAGCGCCTAAATTCGCTGCCACTTCTGCAATCGCATACCCCATTTTTCCAGAAGAAAAATTTGTCATAAAACGAACTGGATCAACCTTTTCACGTGTTGGGCCAGCAGTTATTAATATTCTTTTTCCCTGCAATGGTTTGTGTTCTGAGAAAGCTTCCTCTAACCGTGCAATAATTGCTTCAGGTTCTTCTAGTCGTCCCTTCGCCACATATCCACATGCTAAAAAGCCTTCCCCAGGCTCAATAAATGTATATCCTAGCGTTTTCAATGTCATCATATTTTTTTGAACTATTTTATTTTCATACATATGCACATTCATAGCAGGCGCAATCCATACCGGAGCTGTAGTAGCTAACAAAGTAGTTGTAATCATATCATCTGCAATACCACCAGCTAACTTTCCAATACAATTGGCAGTAGCAGGTGCGACAAGTACAACATCCGCCCAATCTGCTAAATCAATATGAGCAATAACAGCTGAGTCTTTCTCATCAAATGTATCCGTATATACATCATGGCGAGAAAGCGCTTGGAATGTAAGAGGCGTAACAAACTTCATTGCCGACTCACTCATCATTACTTTTACAATCGCGCCAGATTGTGTCAATTTACTCGTTAACGCAGCTGCTTTAAAAACCGCAATGCCTCCTGTTACACATAGAAGTATCTTTTTCCCTTTTAGCATATGACTCGTCCTCTTTCTTTTTCAAACTTATAATACTGAAATAGAATTCTCAGCTCGTCAGTACCAATATTTCATTCCTTTCGTAAAAAAATAACAACCTACTTGTAAATAGGTTGTTACCGTTACATAGAAAATTATAAAGTCTATGTTTTATTTTGTCGAAGGCAAAGGCTTATTCAGCTACTTTATCTTCACTTGGTACGTAGCTTAATGCTTCTGCATCGATTTCTTCTAATGCTTTACCTACACATTTATGAGAAACAGGTTTTTCTACAACACAGTTATTAGCAAGTTGCATTTCACGCGCGCGTTTTGCAGCTACTGTTACTAATGTGTACTTAGAATCGATTTTTTGTAGTAATGAGTCAATTGATGGATTTAACATAATTATAGACCCTCCGTCATTTCTTTATAATATTTTGCTACCCTTTCGCGGCGGCAATGTTCGCCAACCACAATTGCTTTAATTCTATCACAAGCTAATTCAACTTGATCGTTTTCTACTACATAGTCGTAAGCGTCCATCATCTCGATTTCTTCTTTCGCTACAGTTAAACGATTTTCAATAACATCTTCAGTCTCTGTACCACGTCCGACAATACGGCTCTTTAGTTCAGATAAACTTGGAGGTGCTAAGAAAATAAATACACCTTCTGGGAAAGCTTTCTTAACTTGAATTGCTCCTTGCACTTCAATTTCTAAGAATACATCTTTTCCTTCTTGTAATGTTTTTTCAACATAGTCAATCGGTGTTCCGTAATAATTACCTACGAACTCAGCCCACTCAAGTAATTTTTCATTACGAATCATTTCCTCGAATTCTTCTCTTTCTTTAAAGAAATAATCCACACCATCTACTTCACCTTCACGCGGCTTACGTGTCGTTACTGAAATAGAGTACTGAAAACGTGTATCCTCATGGCTAAACAGCTCTTTACGAACCGTCCCTTTTCCAACCCCAGAAGGCCCTGAAAGAACGATGAGCAATCCTCTTCTACTTCTCATAAATATGTAAAACCTACCCTTCCTCACTTAAATCTTCTTTATTATTCAAACGATGTGCAATCGTCTCTGGTTGAATTGGACTTAATACAACATGCCCATCATCCATAACAATAACCGCCCTTGTTTTTCTCCCATACGTAGCATCAAGCAAAGCATTATGTTCGCGTGCTTCCTGTACTGTTCGTTTAATAGGAGCTGACTCCGGACTTACAATAGCAATAATTCGATGAGCAGATACAATATTTCCGTATCCAATATTTAAAAACCGCATGGCCATAGTTTGCGCCTCCTAGTAAGTCTATCCGATTTCTCCACCACGTATAACTTTATATATTTTTTGAAAGCTACTCAATATTTTGTACTTGTTCACGAATTTTTTCAAGGTTATTTTTCATTTCTACAACATATTTTGAAATTGTTAAGTCATTTGCCTTAGAACCAATCGTATTAATTTCTCTATGCATCTCTTGCACGATGAAATCCATTTTCCTTCCAACAGGCTCTTCAATCTGCAATGTTTCACGAAATTGCTCTAAATGACTTTGCAAACGAACTAACTCTTCATGAATATCACAACGCTCTGCAAAGATTGCGACTTCTGTTAGCAATCTTTGTTCATCTAGATCTTGATTATGTAATTCTTTTAAGCGATTTTCTAATCGTTCACGATATTTTTGTGTAACAATTGGTGCATGTGGAATAATTGCATTTACACAATTGCTAATCTCTTGTAAACGATACGCTATATCTTTATGTAATCGTTCTCCTTCGCCATCTCTCATCGTTTTCAACATATGAGCAGCTTGACGAACAGCCTCATATAAACTGTTCTCAAAATGTTCATTTACATTTTCTATTTCTTCAATTGCTGTTACTTCTGGCATTGCCATTAATTGCTGAAGTGTAATAGAATCTTGTAATTGAAATTTCCCTTTTATATCTTCCATCATCGATTGGTACTGCTCAAGAAGTGACCAATTCACACTTAATTTTCTTTCAACAAGTCCTTCACCCGCTATACTAATAGACACTTCAATGCGTCCACGTCGAACTTGCTGTGCAATTATTTTACGAATTTTGTCCTCAAATACCATCATTTGCTTAGGAAGTCGAATACTCATCTCTAAAAAACGGTGGTTCACCGATTTCATTTCTACTGTAATTTGAAAAGTATCACTTTCTACTTTCGATCTTCCAAACCCTGTCATACTAGAAATCATTTTTATCACATCCAAGCCATAAAATAACTCAATGAAAAAGGTAATAGAGACAAGGCTCTACTACCTTCTGTAAATTATATCACATTTTCATAACATTGACTATTTCAAGTTTAATCCCTTCTTATATAATATCGGCTTTTTCTTCTTAGCCTTTTTCCCTGTTAATAAAGAACCTACTAGTAAGAAAGTCGGAATTGATGACAAACCTCCAATTAATAACCAATCTCTTGCTTGTATCGGCATTGTGCTAAAGATTGGTTGTAACGGTGGATAATATATAACCACTAGCATGAGTAGTAACGAAATAATAACCGCCCCTACTAAATACACGTTCCCAAATGGATTACGGTGAAAGACAGAATGCTCACTACGACAATCAAATACATGAATAAGCTGAGCAAGTACCAACGTCGCGAACGCTACAGTTTGTGCATATTTCAGTTCATTTGGATGTTGGTTATACGCAATAATAAACGCCACTAACGTCACTGCTCCAATTAAAAACCCTCGACTTATTATTTTCCACGCAAGCCCTCTAGCGAATACCCCTTCTTTCGGGTGACGCGGTGTTCTCTTCATCACATCTCCTTCAGCCTTATCCAAACCTAATGCCATCGCTGGTAAACCATCAGTAACTAAGTTCACCCATAAAATTTGAATAGGAACCATCGGCAGTGGTAATGCAAGTAACATCGCAAATAACATAACTAAAATTTCTCCAACATTTGACGCCAATAAGTAGCGAATGAACTTACGTATGTTCTCATATATATTTCTTCCTTCTTTAATTGCCGATTTAATTGTAGCAAAATTATCGTCTAGTAAAACAAGTGAAGAGGCTTCTTTCGCAACATCTGTCCCTGTAATTCCCATCGCTATCCCAATATCCGCTGTTTTTATCGCTGGAGCATCGTTCACTCCATCACCTGTCATCGCTACTATATGTCCTTGATTTTGCAATGCCTTAACAATTTTCAATTTATGCTCAGGTGATACACGAGCGAATACATACGTATCTTCTACAACATTTTCTAATTCCTCCACATCCATATTCGCGAGTTCTACTCCTTCAACAACGCGTCCATCTGGTGGTAAAACTCCTAATTGTTCAGCAATCGCCATTGCTGTCACTTTATGATCACCTGTAATCATTACTGTTCGAATACCAGCTTCTTTACACTCTTTTACCGCCTGCGCCACTTCTGGCCTTGGCGGGTCAATCATACCTTGTATTCCAACCAACATAAAATCTTTTTCAACGTCTCTTTCATGTTCAATAGAATCCGTGACTTTTAAAGGTTTAAACGCAACTGCAATTGTTCGAAGCGCTTGACTACCTAAGCTATGAATAGCCGCCTGTACTTCTTTTCTATATAGCTCACTTAACGGCTGCTGCTTATCCCCCCATAAGATTGTTTGACTCAGTTGCAAAAGAACATCCGGTGCTCCTTTCGTAACAATAAACTTTTTCCCCTCTCGATCTCGTACAATAACACTCATCATTTTTCGAGTTGAATCAAAGGGGAATTCACGAATAATTTCAAATTTCCCTTTCAATGCCTCACGTGTTATCCCAGCTTTCATTGCTGCAGCTACAAGCGCTCCCTCTGTTGGATCTCCATCTAATACGTACGCCTTTTTCTTTTGAATAATATTTGCATTGTTACATAGTGAACCAAATGTAAGTAGCTGATAAAGTGATTTTGTCTTAGCTGGATTCACTTCTTTTTCACCTTTCATAAAAGAGCCATTAGGTTCATATCCTTGCCCTGTCACTTTCCACAATTCTCCGCCTGACCACATATGTGTTACCATCATTTTGTTTTGCGTCATTGTTCCCGTTTTATCAGAGCATATAACAGAAGCGCAGCCTAACGTTTCTACGGCCGGTAACTTCCTTACAATTGCTCTCTTTTTTATCATACGCTGTACACCAAGTGATAAAGCTACTGTAACAATTGCTGGCAATCCTTCTGGAATAGCCGCAACAGCTAGCGATACGCCAGCTAAAAACATATGATATACTTCATTCCCTTGATACACACCAGCCAATACAACGAGCGCTGTCAAAATAAGAGCTACAATAATTAATATTTTTCCGAGCTGTTCTAACCTTCTTTGCAGTGGCGTTTCCATTTGCTCTGCATTTTGCAACATATTTGCAATTTGCCCCATCGCTGTATTCATACCAGTTGCTACAACGACTCCTGTACCAGATCCTCGCGTAATCATTGTCCCCATAAAAGCCATATTTTTTTGATCCCCAATTGCAACATCTTGCCCTTGCAATGCTTCTACCTTCTTTTGTACAGGTACGGACTCCCCTGTCAAAGCAGACTCTTCAATATATAAACTTGATGCCTCAACAAGACGCACATCAGCCCCAATACGATCACCACTGGAAAACTTAATAATATCCCCTAAAACAAGTGCTTTAGATGGTGCTTTTACCCATTTTCCATTCCGCATTACAGTAACTTGCGGAGCGGCTAGTTCCTTTAAAGCTTCCAATGATTTTTCAGCTTTTCTTTCTTGAAAAAAGCCGAGAATACCATTGATAATAACAATGGCAACAATAGCAATAGAATCAATGTATTCACCTAAAAACGCAGAAACAATTGTTGCTCCAAACAAAACGAGTACCATGAAATCTTTAAACTGTGCTAAAAATACCATTAGTGCAGAAGGCCTTTTTGCTTCTTCTAATTCATTAGTACCAAATTTCTTTACTCGCCCTTCTGCTTCTTTCTCTGTAAGTCCAACCTTTACATTCGTATTCGTTCTTTCTTCCACTTCATGTGCTCGCATTCCATACCAGTTCATCCTGCTATCGACCTCCTGATTCCAGACATACTCTATTGAAAGCTTATTCAGCCTCGTCCAAAAAAATGCTATAATTAACATTTAGTTAGAAAGGAGTGTTCATTTATGGCATTCGATGGATTATTTACAAGAGCGATTACACATGAAATTGAAAATTCTCTTTACACAGGAAGAATTTCCAAAATATATCAACCTTCAAAATACGAGATTTTATTACATATTCGAGCGAATGGAAAGAACCAAAAACTAATTCTTTCATCTCATCCTACATATGCGCGTATGCACTTAACGAATCAAAACTACGATTCGCCAGCAATACCGCCGATGTTCTGTATGCTTCTTCGCAAACATTTAGAAGGTGGATTTATTGAAAAAATTGAACAAATCGACTTAGAACGCATTATTCAAATTACAGTTCGCAGTCGTAATGAAATCGGAGACGAATCATTAAAAACATTAGTAATTGAAATAATGGGACGACATAGTAACATTATCTTATTAGATACGAAAACAAACGTGATTTTAGATAGCTTAAAACACGTTTCATTAGCCGTAAACCGTCACCGAACTGTATATGCTGGTGCTGAGTACGTCGCGCCACCAGCCCAACATAAAATCAATCCTCTGCAAATTGAAACCGCAGATAATTTTATTAGACCGCTAGACTTTCTATCTGGAAATATGGATAAACAACTCGTCGGTGCTTTCATGGGAATATCCCCATTATTTGCAAAAGAAGTAGTAAAGAAAGCCGGTATGGTAAACGAGAAAGCATTATCAGAAGCATTTTTCTCTATACAAACACCATTACTATCTCATGCATATACACCTACAATGATTACTGCAAATGGAAAAGAATTCTTTTATCTTTTCCCTCTTACACACTTGCAAGGAGAAGAAAAAACATTCTCATCAGTAAGCGAATTGTTAGATCGTTTCTTCTTTGGCAAAGCAGAACGTGATCGTGTAAAACAACAAGCTCATGATTTAGAACGCTTTATGCAAAACGAAAAAAATAAAAACGAGAAAAAACTCATTAAACTCGAAAAAACACTGCAAGATGCTGGAAAAGCAGATAAATATCAACTATTTGGAGAGCTACTTACAGCCAATATGTACGCTTTAAAAAAGGGCGATAAAGATATTGAGGTCGTTAATTATTACGATGAGAATGGTGGAACTGTAAAAATTACATTAGATCCTTTAAAAACACCATCTGAAAATGCACAACGCTATTTCCAAAAGTATCAAAAAGCAAAAAATTCAGTTGTTGTTGTAGAAGAACAAATCGAAAAAACAAATGAAGAAATTCTTTATTTTGATAGCTTACTTCAACAAATGGAAGCTGCTTCTTCAAAAGATATTGAAGAAATTCGTGAGGAATTAGCTGAAGAAGGTTATGTGCGCAATCGTAAAACGAAAAACGCAAAGAAAAAGCCTACTAAACCAGTATTAGATAAATATGTAGCAAGTGATGGCACAGAGATTTTCGTTGGTAAAAACAATAAACAAAATGATTATTTAACAACGAAGTTTGCCCGCCGTGATGAAATTTGGTTACATACGAAAGACATACCTGGCTCTCACGTTGTCATTCGTTCTTTAGAACCTGCTGAAGAAACTTTACTAGAAGCTGCCAAAATTGCTGCCTATTACAGTAAAGCGAAAGAGTCTAGCTCTGTACCTGTTGATTTCACCAAAATACGCCATGTCAAAAAACCGAGTGGTGCAAAACTTGGTTTTGTTACGTACGACAATCAGCAAACCGTATATGTAACACCAGATGCTGATATTGTAATGAAATTAAAAGCGTAAATAAAAAATGCGTTGCTTATAAGCAACGCATTTTTTTATATTCGTTCACACTAATTCATATACCCATTTACTAATTCATAACACCTTGCTTTTGTCATCTTATATTTCTCTTCTGAGGCTTCGATACGCCTCATCGTTCCGTTATTTGTATCAGTACCAATTGCTTTAACTTTACTTTCTTTTTCTTTAACCCACGCAATTTGTTTCGTTTTTAACGACTGGAACGCATCAGCTGACATCGTACTTTTTAATGTACTGTAAATTTCATTTAGTTTATTATCCCACAGTTCATAATTTCCTTCTATTTCATTTACTATATCATTGGTTGACATAGCATTCGTATGTTTTTCTTGTTTATCTATAGCAGCTAATTCGCTTAAAACATTTGCTCTATCTATCTTTGAAGAAGATTCTTTTTGCGATTGTTTCTCGTCTTTTGAGCCTGTATACGCACTGGAATCCTTTCTCTGTACTTGTTCTGTTTCTTGAATATTTCTTTCTTTCGTTACTTTTTCATACCTATTTTCATCTACATTGTATGAAATAAGAGATGTTTTCGCATTTACAGTAATTAATCCGTTACTATCTTTGAATATATATTTCTTATCGCCACTATTTTCTTCACTTACAAATGACACATTCTTATCGTCTGGCATTTGTAAAATTCTATTTGCTTCTTCTTTTGTAAGTTTTAAATCTTCAGGAAAAACGAATGACCATTTATCCATTAACCATTCCCCTTCTTTATACACCAAATGAAATTCCCATTCTTGGGCCGCATGACCTATTTCATCTTCTAAACTTAATGTATGTACCGTTAAATTTTCTTTATCTTGTGAAGAAGAAAATCTTATTTCAGATTGAAAATAATTTGGGAATGGTAACATATCAGTCTCTCTCGATCTATTAAAGTTATTAAGCAATTCAGGAAGCTGATTCTCTACAAACTTTTTTGAAACTAATCCCTTAACTCCTTTTTTAACTGTCTCTAAATCCCCAGGATTATTTCGGCTCCATCCATTTTCTTTTTCCATCTCACTAAACGCGTTTGCTATTCCATCTACACTCTTTCTTACAATCTTTTTTGCTTCTTTTTCTGTCACTTCTGGCGCTTCATCAAGCTGGTCAATCATTTTATTCACTTGAACTTTGTTTTCACTTGTTTCACACCCCGTTATAACAAGCATACTAGCGGCCAAACAAAATGACATTACTTTACTTAATTTCTTCATACATTCACATTCCTTAACCCAATTTTTTCGTTACATCTCTTTACCTACAAAAAAACGTAACAATCCCTTA